>DATBBW010000104.1:0-2112 GCA_036270795.1 Gemmatimonadales bacterium
GGCGCTCGCGGCCAGCGCCAGAACCGACGCCATCAGATTAAGGTACCTCACGAATCGCCTCCGGTATTGAGAAAGCCCAATACCTTCAGCGTGGCAGCCCCCGCAATGGGGTTAAGGGCCGTCGCGGACGGACTGTTCGGCCGCCGACTCCTTATTCTGCGGCCGGCTCACCGACATCCACACGGCGAGGTCCCAGGCGTTGCGGATACCGATGAAGAGGAGAGCGAGCGCGAGGACCGCAACCCCGTAGAGGGCCTGCCGGGTCAGCCGGTCCCAGATCAGCGCGGCCATGACGACGAGGGCGGCGTACACCAGCGTCGGCACGATCACGTTCCAGATCCAGTCCTCGCGCACCGGGACGTAGCGCGTAGCGCCGATGCCGATGCGGTACATGCTGACGCCGATCAGGCATCCGTAGATGAGTCCGGCCAGCCCTCCGAGCGCCAATCCGGCGCTCAGCGTCCCAGCGCTTTGATGCGGCATGCTCATGAACGCGGCGAGCGCCAGCACGCCGCAGAAATGCACGATCGTCGGCGTCACGAAGGCGCCGAGACCCGTCGGCTGCACCCCCTGGGCCGATTCGCGGATCAGGACGATGACCACGAACGTAAGCCCCGTCAGCCCGCCGGCCGAGGAGCCGATGATGACGTAGAAGTTGTCCCAGCCAGCGAGCGGCGTCGCGTCCATAAGGCATGAGATGCTAGTCGTCGCGACCCCACAGCAGCAAGCCCGCACGCGCACGCGGGTCGTCGAACACACCATTCCTGCGGATGTCTACAATGACGCGCCACCCCTCATGAGCAGGACGCAATGAGCGCATCCGGGCGTGCACGACTCCTTGCTCTCGCGGTCGTCGTCGCGGGGGCCGCCGGCGGCTGTGCGACGCTCGCTACCTGGCGCAAGTGCGGCGCGGGATGCCCCGGCGATGCGGGGATCTCGGCCGCCGTTCGCGCCCGCCTCTATCAGCACACTGAGTTGCTGGCTCCGAACCGGGTATATGTCTCGACCCTCGATGGCGTCGTGTACTTGAGCGGCGAGGTGGTCACCGACACGCAGCGCCTCGATGCCGAGGACATCGCGCGCGCGACCCCGGGTGTCACCCGCGTAGTCGACGTCATCAGCCTCGAGTTCCAGGGCCGCTAGACACCAGGGCCGTCACAGCTCCCCGAGATCGATCAGAGCGGACGCCGCCACGCGCCCGTCCACGACCGAGACGCCCTCGGCGCGCAGACGGCGCGCCTGCTCGCGGTGCGCACGCGAGCTGCGGGGAAAGACGATGCGACCGCCCGCGCCGACCACGCGGTGCCATGGCAGATTGAGCCCCTCGTCCGCCGCCCGCAACGCGAATCCCGCCTGGCGTGCGCGTCCCGGCAGGCCGGCGGCCCGCGCGACGCCGCCGTAGGTTGACACCCGTCCGCGCGGGATGGTGCAGACCGCATGCCAGAGCGCCTCGAGCGCGGCACTCTCGCCCGCTGAGCCCGGCCGCCGTTGAGCCGGACGGCCCCGGCTCAGGGGCTGCAACAATGCGCCGAGTGTTTTCCCCTGACGCCTCACCCGGGGCATACTACAAGAAAAGACCACCATGGCAGCCGCCCCCGCCGCCGACGATCTGCTCCTCGAGACCCGTGGACTCACCAAGGAGTTCAGCGGTTTCGTCGCGGTGAGCAACGTCGACCTGGGGGTGCGCCGCGGTCACATCCACGCGCTGATCGGCCCGAACGGCGCCGGCAAGACCACCTTCTTCAATCTGCTCACCAAATTCATGATCCCTACCCGCGGTCAGATCATCTACCGCGGCGAGGACATCACGCTCGAGAAGCCGGGCCAGGTGGCGCGCCGCGGCATCGTGCGCTCGTTCCAGCTGTCGGCGGTATTCCCACACCTGACGGCGCTCGAGAACGTGCGCATCGCGCTACAGCGCTCGCTCGGCACCAGCTTCCATTTCTGGAGGCACGAGGCGACGCTCGCGCGACTCGACGCGCGTGCCCGCGAGCTGCTCGCGCTGGTCGACCTCGCCGCCTTCGCGGGCGTGCTCGCCGTGGAGCTCCCCTACGGGCGCAAGCGCGCCCTCGAGATCGCGACCACGCTGGCCATGGACCCGGAGCTGATGCT
>DATBBW010000105.1:0-11559 GCA_036270795.1 Gemmatimonadales bacterium
TGGACGAGATCGAACAGGCGGGCGGTGCCGCGCGGGCGGTCGAGCGGGGCGTGTTCCAGCAGGCGATCGCGGCGAGCGCCTACGCCGAACAGCGGGCCGTCGAGGCGGGGGCGTCGGTCGTCGTGGGGGTGAACCAGTACACCGACGACCAGGACAGCGCCGCGATCCCCGCGCCCGACTATTCGGCCCTCGCAACCCAACAGCGCGAGCGCGTTGCCCGGGCGCGCGCGCAGCGGGACCGCCCGGCGGCCGAGCGCGCCCTGGCGGCGCTGCGCGCGGCGGCGGAGCGAGCGGCCGAGCCGCTCGTGCCCCCGATCGTCGCCGCCGTGCGGACGCGGGCCACGGTGGGCGAGATCAGCGACGTGTTGCGCAGCGTGTGGGGCGTGTATCAACCGGGGTGACTCGCCGCCCGCCCGCGCGGCCGTCGAGGCGTGTGACGCGCGGTCTCCCGGCGGGTGGCCGACACTGCTCACCGTAAGGAGCCACGTGTATGCTCGGCAAACGTCCCATGGCCGATTGGATCGCCCAGTACACCCAGAGCCATCAGCATCCCGTGAACCGGCTGTGCCACACGATCGGGATTCCCCTCATCGCCCTCTCGATCCCGCTGTTCGTGACGGCGCTGTTCGTGCACGGCCTGTGGCCGCTGCCCGTCGGCCTGTTCGTGGTCGGCTGGATCTTGCAGTTCATCGGGCACGGGTTCGAGGGGAAGCCGCCGGAGTTCCTGCACGATTGGCGCTTCCTCTTCGTCGGCCTGCGCTGGTGGGTCGCCAAGATCCGGGGGCGCGCCTAGCGTGACCACGTCCGCCCTCGGAGACTCGCCGTGCGCGTGTCGCGCGCGCTCTTGAGACGGCTCGTGCCCGGGTATCGCCCGGCCGACGAGCGCTACCGCACGATGGCGTACCAGCGCGCGGGCCGCAGCGGCGTCGACCTCCCCGCGATTTCCCTGGGCCTGTGGCACAACTTCGGGGGCGTGGATTCCTTCGCGAACGCGCGCATCATGGTGCGGCGCGCCTTCGATCTCGGGATCACCCATTTCGACTTGGCCAACAACTACGGCCCGCCCCCGGGCTCGGCCGAAACGACGTTCGGCCGCATCCTCCGCACGGACCTGGCCGGCCACCGCGACGAGCTGATCATTTCCACGAAGGCTGGCTGGGCCATGTGGCCCGGCCCGTACGGTGACTGGGGCTCGCGCAAGTATCTCCTGGCCAGCCTGGACCAGAGCCTCGGGCGCCTGGGGCTCGAGTACGTGGACGTGTTCTACCACCATCGACCGGACCCCAACACCCCGATCGAGGAATCGCTCGGGGCGCTGGCACATGCGGTGCGCAGCGGCAAAGCGCTGTACGCCGGGATCTCGGCCTACGCGCCCGAGGACACGCGCCGCGCCGCGGAACTGCTGCGGGGGCTCGGCACGCCCTGCTTGCTGCATCAGCCGAAGTACAGCATGCTGAACCGCGACATCGAGGGCGGGCTGTTCCCGGTGCTCAAGGAACAGGGGATCGGCTGCATCGTGTTTTCTCCGCTCGCGCAAGGGTTGCTCACGGACCGCTATCTCGCGGGGATTCCGGCGGATTCTCGGGCGGGGAGGCCGCACGGCTTCCTCAGGCGCGAGCAGATCACCCCCGAACTGTTGGCCAAGGTCCGCCGCCTCCAGGCCCACGCCCAGGCGCGAGGGCAGAACCTGGCCCAGATGGCGCTCGCCTGGGTGTTGCGCCATCCCGAGGTCACGTCGGCGCTCATCGGCGCGAGCCGACCGGCCCACATCGACGACGCGGTCCGAGCCCTGGCGCAGCGGACGTTCACCAGTGACGAGCTGCGCACGATCGACCAGCTGTTGACGGGATGACCCACCCCAGTTCGGCTATCCGGCCGCGTTCCTCGGCGGACATATGTTCGCCGGACTCCTTCAGGACGCCATGATCCTGCGGCTATCCCCGACGGACCGGGCCGCGCTCGGCGCGCAGGCCGGCGCCAAACCGTTCGAGCCGATGCCCGGTCGTCCGATGCGGGAGTACGTGACCGTGCCACCGGCGCTACGCGAGCGGCCGGGCGAGCTCGCGCACTGGGTCGCGCAAGCGGTCGCGTTCGCCGGCTCGCTGCCGCCCAAGGCCGGTCGGCCTGGGCCCAGGAAACGGGCGCAGCAGCGAGGGCCCCGATGACCGTGAGCGCAAGCTTTCGCGCCTTCGTCCTCGACCAGCTCGGGCGGGTGGCGGCCCGCGTGCGCGGCCGCAGCATGTTCGGCGGCGTCGGCGTCTACGCGGGGACGGAGTTCTTCGCGTTGATCGCCGAGGATACGCTGTACCTCAAGGTCGACGACGCCACCCGCCCCGACTTCGAGGCGCGCGGCCTCGCGCCCTTCCGGCCGTATGGCGAGGCGGGCGAGGTGATGCAGTACTACGCCGTGCCGGGCGACGTGCTGGAGGACGCCGAGGCGCTGCGCCCGTGGGTCGACAAGGCCCTCGCGGCGGCCGGACGCCGTCAGCGGGGACCGGCACGCCGGCGGCGGAGGCGGTGAGCCGGCCCCAGACCCACGCGCTCGGCCTGCGGGTCAAATCGGGTTGGGCCACGGCCGTCCTCGTGGCCGGTCCGGCCCGGGCGCCGCGCGTGGTGGACCGTCGCACGATCGCGCTGAGTGACCCCGCCGTTGCCGCGTCGCGCCAACCCTACCATGCCGTGATGGGGGCGCGCGCGTCGGACGCCGCGAACGTCGAGGCGATGCTCCGCGGAGTGGTCGCCCGCGTCACCCGCCGGTCGCTGGGTGCGCTCATCGCGGAGTACCGGGCCGCCGGTCACCGGGTCAGCCGCGTCGCCCTCGTCGTCGGCAGCCTGATCGATCCGGCGCGCATCGGTAACGATCACATTCGCGCTCACGCGCTCGAGGGCCAGTTGTTCCGGACTGCCCTCGAGGGGGCCGTGCGGTCGCGCCGCCTGCCGTGCTCCGTGGTGGTCGAGCGCGCCGTCTACGCGACCGCGGCCGGGACGCTCCGACGCTCGGAACGCGAGCTCAAACGCGCCGTGACCGCGCTCGGGCGCTCACGCGCGGGGCAGTGGCGCGCCGACGAAAAGACGGCCACCGCGGCGGCGTGGATGACGCTCCGCGGTCGCGCGTAGCCGCGCGCGGCCCGGGCCGGCGCCCTCGCGCCACCGCAACGCGGCGCATTGACCTGCCAGGGTCGGGCCGGTAAGTTGTTGTCGGATGCCGACCTACGAGTACAAATGCCCCGCGGGGCACCGCTTCGAGAAGTCCTACCCCACCATGAACGACACGCTGCGGGTGAAGTGCCCCACGTGCGGCAAGATGGCCGAACGCCTGATCTCGGGTGGCGCGGGGTTGGTCTTCAAAGGCTCCGGTTTCTACATCACGGACTACAAGCGCGCGGGCGAGAAACGCTCGACCACGGACAGCGAGGCGAAGCCGGCGGATGCGAAGCCGGCGGAGGCGAAGCCCGAGGCGAAGGCGGCTGAGGGGAAACCTGGCGCCTCGAAGCCGGCCGAGACGCCGCCCGCGCGCGGGGGCAAGAAGAAGCCCGACTCCGGCGACAAGTGAAGCAGCACGAGCTGCTGTACCAAGCGCTCGTTCGCGCGGCGCAAACACTCGGTGTGTCCGAAGCTCCGGCGTTCAAATTCGAGACTCCGCGTGACTCCGCGCACGGCGACGTCGCCACCAACCTCGCCCTGATCCTGGCGCAGTCGCTCCGTCGCAAGCCGCGCGATGTCGCGGACGCGCTCGTGCGCGCCCTGGAGCTGCCTCCCGGCTACGTCAAGCGGGTCGAGGTCGCCGGTCCCGGGTTCATCAACTTCTTCCTCGCCGAGGCGCAGCTGGCGGTGGTGCTCCCGGCCGTGCTGGCCGCGGGCGAGCACTACGGCCGCAGCGATGCGGGGCGCGGCCAGCCGGTCAACGTCGAGTTCGTCTCCGCTAATCCCACAGGTCCGCTGCACGTCGGGCACGGTCGCCAGGCCGCCCTGGGCGACGCCATCGCCTCGTTGCTCGCGTGGACGGGGTGGCGGGTGACGCGCGAATTCTACTACAACGATGGCGGCGGCCAGATCATGAACCTCGCGCGCAGCGTGCAGGCGCGAATCCAGGAGCTCTCCGGTCGCCCGGCGGAGCTTCCCGAGGGCGGCTACCACGGCGAGTACGTCCGGGACATCGCCCAACGCTACGTCGCGGCGCATCCCGACGATCCCCAGGGCGCGGACGTGGAAGCCGTGCGGCGGTTCGCCGTCGCCGAGCTCCGCGCGGAGCAGGATCGAGACCTGCAGGCGTTGGGCGTGACATTCGACGTTTACTTCCTCGAATCGTCGCTGTACGCGACCAGCAAAGTGGAGGGCACACTGCGCCGGCTCGTGGCCGCCGGGCACACCTACGAGCAGGACGGTGCGCTCTGGCTCAAGACCACCGACTTCGGCGACGACAAAGACCGAGTGATGCGCAAGCGGGCGGAGAAGGGGGGCGACTATACGTACTTTCTCCCGGACGTCGCCTATCACGTCGACAAGTGGGAGCGCGGCTTCCGGCGGGCGATCAACGTGCAGGGCGCGGACCACCACAGCACCGTGACCCGCGTGCGCATCGGTCTGCAGGCCCTGGAAGTGGGGATTCCGGAAGGCTACCCCGAGTACGTGCTGCACCAAATGGTGACCGTGATGAAGGGCGGCACCGAGATGAAGATCTCCAAGCGCGCCGGCAGTTACGTGACGGTGCGCGAGCTGGTGGACGAGGTGGGCCGCGATGCCGTGCGCTACTTCTTTGTGATGCGCCGCGGCGATTCCCACCTCGTCTTCGATGTCGACCTGGCCAAGAGCCAGACGGAGGAGAACCCCGTCTTCTACGTCCAGATGGCCCACGCCCGCATGAGCGGCATCTTCCGCGTGGCCGGGCGCGCCCCCGAACGCACCGCCCCGGACGGTGTGGCGTTGGGCGGGCTGAAGGAGCCCGAGGAGCTCGCGCTCATGAAGGAGCTCGCCGACTTCCCGGCGCTCGTCGCGGGGGCCGCAGCCGCCCTCGAGCCGCATCGGATCACGGGCTTTCTCGAGGGGCTGGCCCGCCTCGCCCACGCGTGGTATCACAAGTACCGCGTGCTGGGCGAGCCCGAGGAGGCGGCGCGCCTGGTGCTCGCCGCCGCGGTGCGACGGGTGCTCGCCACCGGCCTCCACGTGCTCGGGATCAGCGCCCCGGATCGGATGTGAGCGTGGGTCTCCTCGTAGTCGGCTCGATCGCGCTCGACTCGGTCGCGACGCCGTTCGGCGAGACGGCGGACGCGCCCGGCGGCTCCGCCGTGTTCTTCAGCGCCGCTGGCGTGATCCTCCACCCCGTGCAGGTCGTGGGCGTGATCGGGGCGGACTATCCGCTCGCCGCCCTCAAGGCGCTCGAGGCGCGCGGCGTGGACCTGGCGGGCGTCGAGCAAGCGGCCGGCGAGTCCTTCCGCTGGAAGGCGAAATACTCCTACGACCTGTCGAGCCGCGAGACGCTCGAGACGCGCCTCGGCGTGTTCGCCGCGTTCCGTCCCAAGCTGCCGGCGCGGTTCCGGGACGCGCGCTACGTGTTCCTCGGCAACATCGACCCCGAGTTGCAGCTCGGGGTGCTCGACCAGGTGAAGCACCCCACGCTCGTCGCGTGCGACACGATGAATTACTGGATCCACTCGAAACGCGACCTGTTGCTCGAATTACTGCGCCACATCGACATCCTCATGATCAACGACTCGGAGGCGCGCGAGCTCTCGGGCGACTGGAACATCTATCGCGCCGCCCGGTGGGTGCTCGAGCGCGGTCCCCGGATGACGGTGATCAAGCAGGGCGAGCACGGCGCGCTGCTCGTGAACCGGGACACCACGTTCAAAGTCCCCGCCTACCCGCTGCAGGACGTGTTCGACCCGACCGGCGCCGGCGACGCCTTCGCGGGCGGCTTCATGGCGTACCTGGCAGCGACCAACGACCTCGCGCCCGCGAACCTGCGCCGCGCCATGGTCTATGGCGCCGCGATGGGCTCGTTCGCCGTCGAGGCCTTCGGGGTGCAGGGACTCGCGGCGGTGACGCGCGCCGACGTGCGCGCCCGGGTGCAGGCCTTCAAGGACTTGGTCCACTTCGACATCGCGGGGGAGGCGTCGGCGTGACCGACCGCTACGCCGCGGCGGGAGTGCGGCTCGGGGCGGCAGCCGAGGCGAAGCGACGCATCGCGGCGCTGGTCCAGCAGACGCGCACCCCGCTCGCCCTCGGCGCCCTCGGGGCGTTCGGCGGCATGATCCGCGTGCCCGCGGGGTACGAGCGGCCGGTCCTGGTCCTGTCGACCGACGGGGTCGGCACGAAGGTGCTCGTGGCCGCGCGCGCCGGCATCCACGATACCGTGGGCGAAGACTTGGTGAACCACGGCGTCAACGACATCCTGGTGCACGGCGCGCGCCCGTGCGCCTTCCTCGACTACATCGCGACCGGATCGCTCGACCCCGCCACGGCGGCGGCGCTCGTCACGGGCGTGGCGCGCGGGTGCGTCGCCCACGACATGACCCTCGCGGGCGGCGAGACGGCCGAGCTCCCCGACCTGTACCAACCCGGTCACTACGACCTCGCCGGCACGATCGTCGGCGTGGTGGAGGAGCGCGCCGCGCTGCACGGCGACCGTGTGCAGCCCGGCGACCTGCTGCTCGGCTACGCGTCGACTGGGCTGCATACCAACGGCTACACCCTGGCGCGCCGGATCGTATTCGACCGTCTCGGGCTCGACGTGGCGGATGCGTTCCCCGAGACCGGCCGTTCGGTGGCCCAAGTGCTGCTCGAGGTGCACCGCAGCTACGCGGCGGCGGTGACCCCGGTCCTGGGCCGCGTCCACGCCCTCGCCCACATCACGGGCGGTGGGATCCCTGGGAACCTCGCGCGGGTGCTACCCCCGGAGTGCGAGGCGGTCGTGGACGCGGGCGCGTGGCCGTGGCCCCCGGTGTTCCGCGTGCTGATGCGCGCGGGCCAGGTGTCCCTGAGCGAGATGCGCCGCGTGTTCAACCTCGGCGTCGGCCTGATCGCCATCGCGCCACGCGAGGAGATCGAGGCGCTCAGCGCCGCCGCGACCCGCGCTCAGGTGGGCACGTGGATCGTGGGCGAGATCGTCGCCGGCCGGTCCGGCGTGCGGTTCGCGGAGCGCTAGGATGACGGAAGCGTCGGCCTGGGCCGCGGCTGCGGTACCCGCCGAACGGGGGGCGATGGAGCGGGCGCTCGCACTCGCGCGCCAGGGGTGGGGACGGGTGGCGCCCAATCCGCTGGTGGGCGCCGTCGTGCTCCAGGGCGCCGCGATCGTGGGCGAGGGGTACCACGCGGAATACGGCGGGCCCCACGCCGAGGTCGTGGCGCTCCAAGCGGCGGGGGAGCACGCCCGCGGGGCGACGCTCGTCGTGAACCTCGAACCGTGCACGCACCACGGGAAGACGCCGCCGTGCACCGAGGCGATCCTCCGGGCGGGCGTGGCCCGCGTCGTGGCCGCGATCTCCGACCCGGACCCGGAGGCCAAGGGCGGGGCGGCGGTGCTGCGGGCCCGCGGTGTGAGCGTGGCGCTCGGCCTGCTCGCCGAGGAGGCGGCGGCGCTGAACGCGCCGTTCCTGTTCGCGCGGGAGCAGGCGGAGCGGCCGTTCGTCGCGCTCAAGCTCGCGACCTCGATCGACGGCCGCATCGCCGACGCGGAAGGCCGGTCGCGCTGGGTATCGGGCGAGGCCGCGCGCGCCTACGTGCACTGGTTGCGCGCCGGGTTCGACGCGATCGCGCTGGGCGGCACGACGGCGCTGCACGACGATCCCCGGCTCACCGCGCGCGGCGCCGTGACGCCGCGCAAGCCGCCGGTGCGGGTCGTGTTCGACCGTCGCGCGATGCTGAACGAGACCGTCGGCTTGGTGCGCACGGCGCGCGAGGTGCCGACCTGGGTCATGGCGTCGCTCGACGCGCCCGCCGCGAGCGTCACCACGCTCGAGCGCAGCGGGGTCCGCGTGTTCCGCCCGCGCACCCTCGCCGCGGGGTTGCAGATGCTGCGCGAGGCAGGCATCGAAACGGTGCTGTGCGAGGGCGGCGGCGCGCTCGGCGCCAAGCTGCTCGCCGACGGCCTGGTCGACCGGTTGTACTGGGTGCAGGCGCCGGTGTGGCTGGGCGAAGGCGCCGTGCCGGCATTCCCCGGTGTCCCGGCCACGGCACTCGCGGTGGCGCCGCGCTGGGTGCCGGTGGAGCGGCGCGCCTTGGGCTCTGATACATTATTGGTGGTGGATAGACGGCTATGTTTACCGGCATCGTGACCGCCGTAGGCACGGTCGCCCAGGTGACGCGGGCGCCGGGGAACGGGCACCGGACGCCCGGTCTCACCCTGACCATCCGCGCCCCCTACCGGGGCGTGAAGCCGGGCGAGAGCATCGCCGTGAACGGCGCGTGCCTCACCGTCGAGCGGGTGCGCAAGGGCGCGTTCAGCGTCCACGTCGTGGACACGACCGCCGGTCGCACCTTGCTCGCGGAGTATCAGGCCGGGCGGCGCGTGAACCTGGAGCGCAGCCTGCGCCCGGCGGACCGGTTGGGCGGCCACTTCGTGCAGGGGCACGTGGACGGCGTCGCGGAAGTGACGCGCGAGGCGCGGCAGGGCGACGCCTGGCTGTACGAGCTCCGCCTGCCGTCGGCGGTGCGCGAGCTGGCCATCCCCCACGGCGCGATCACGGTGGACGGCGTGAGCCTGACCATCAACGCGCTACCCGGGTCGGACGTGGTGCAGATCGCGTTGATTCCGTTCACGCGCGACCACACGACGCTCGGCACCCTGGCTGCGGGCGACCGCGTTCACGTGGAAGGGGACGTGCTCGGAAAGTACGTGAGGCAACTATGCCGGACCGCAACGTAGAGCAGGCGATCGAGGATATCCGCGCGGGTAAGCTCGTCATCGTGGCCGATGACGAGGGGCGCGAGAACGAGGGCGATTTGGTCGGCGCCGCCGACCAGGTGACCCCCGCGATGATCAATTTCATGGCGACCCACGGGCGCGGGCTCATTTGCCTGACGCTCCTGCCGGAGCGCTGCCAGGCCCTCGGGCTCACCCAGATGGTCGAGCACAACACCGAGGCGCACGAGACCGCGTTCACCGTGTCGGTCGACGCGGCGACGCGTTTCGGCGTCACGACCGGGATCTCGGCCGCCGATCGCTCCGCCACGGTCCGCGTGGCGATCGACCCCGCCACCGTACCGCACGACTTGCGCCGGCCGGGGCACGTGTTCCCTCTGCGGGCCCGCCCGGGCGGCGTGCTGCAGCGCGTGGGCCAGACCGAGGCGAGCGTGGACCTGGCGCGGCTCGCGGGGCGCTATCCCGCCGGCGTGATCTGCGAGATCCTCAACCCCGATGGCTCGATGGCGCGGCGCGCCGACCTCGAGGCGTTCGCCGCGCGACACGCCCTGACCCTGATTACCGTGGCGCAGCTCGTGGCCTACCGCCTGGCGCACGAGCGGTTGGTGCACCGCGTGGCCGAGGCCCGGTTGCCCACGCCGTACGGCGAGTTCCGCATCATCGGCTACCGCAACGACGTGGATCCCGCCGAGCACGTCGCCCTGGTGTACGGCGCGGTGCGCGAGCCACAGCCCGTGCTCGTCCGGATGCACTCCAAGTGTCTCACCGGCGACGTGTTCCACTCCGGCCGGTGCGACTGTGGCTGGCAGCTGCACTCGGCGATGCGCATGATCGCCGCCGAGGGCCGCGGCGTGGTCGTCTATCTCGACCAGGAGGGGCGCGGCATCGGGCTGTTGAACAAACTCAAGGCGTACGAGCTCCAGGATGCGGGCCACGACACGGTCGAGGCGAACACGGAGCTCGGCTTCAAGCCGGACCTCCGCAACTACGGCATCGGCGCCCAGATCCTGCTCGACCTGGGGCTGTCCGCGATCCGCGTGCTGACCAACAACCCGATGAAGCTGGTCGGGCTCGAGGGGTACGGCCTGGAGATCGTCGAGCGCGTTCCGATCGTGATGGCGCCCTCCGCCGAGAACCGCTCTTACCTCGACGTCAAGCGGGACAAGCTCGGTCACCTGCTGACCCACTGACCGTGGCCGAGATCCAGGGGACGCCGCGCGCGCCGCGGGCCGGCCGCGTGGCCGTGCTCGTTAGCCGCTACAACGAGATCGTCACGACCCGGCTGCTCGATGGCGCGCGCCAGTGTCTGCGCGACCAGGGCGTGCCCGACGCGCAGGTCGATGTCATTTGGGTGCCGGGTGCCTTCGAGCTCGGCGTGGTCGCGGAGGTGGCCGCGGCGAGCGGGCGCTACGCCGCGCTCGTCGCGCTCGGCTGCGTCATTCGCGGCGAGACCCCCCATTTCGAGTACGTCGCCGGCGAAGCCGCGCGCGGGCTCGGCAACGTGGCCCTGGCGCACCGGCTCCCCGTCGGGTTCGGCGTGCTCACCACCGAGACCCAGGAGCAGGCCATGGCCCGCGCCGGGGGGGCGGCGGGCAACAAGGGCTACGAGGCGGCGGACGCAGCCCTCACTACCGCCGACGTCTTGACGCAGCTCCTCCGTGCAGCGCCCCGAGACTAAGGCCCGCGCCCGCGCGCTCCAATTGCTCTACGCTTGGGACCTGTCCGGCCGCCCCTCGATCGAGACGGTGGTGGCCCGGCTCGCCGCCGCGTGCGGCCCCGCGCCCGCGGGGTTCGACCGGGGCGCGGACCTGGCGGCGCAGGCGATCGCCGGACTCCCCGAATTCGATCGGCGCGTGGCGGCGGCCGCGGAACACTGGCGGCTGGAACGCGTCGGTGCCGTGGAACGCAACATCCTCCGACTCGCCCTCGCCGAGCTCGCCGAAGCCGAGACCCCGCCGCGCGTGGTGATCGACGAGGCCGTGAAGCTCGCCCACTGGTTCGCCGGGGCCAAGGCGCCCGCGTTCGTGAACGGGGTGCTCGACGCCGTGGCGCGGGACGCGGGCGTGCTGTGAGGATTCTGCTCGTCAACTGGAACGACCGGGAAAACCCGCACGCGGGGGGCGCCGAGGTCCACCTGCACGAGATCTTCGGGCGCCTGGTGCGCCGCGGGCACGAGGTCGATTTGGTCGCGAGCGGCTGGCCCGGCGCCGCCCCGCGCGCCGAGCTGGACGGCATTCAGGTGTATCGGAGCGCGCGGCGCTACAGCTTCGCGCTGCGCGGCCGGGCGGCGGTGCGCCACCGTGCCCGCCAGCGGTCGTACGACGTCCTCGTCGAGGATCTCAACAAGATCCCCCTGTATCTTGCAGGCATGACCCCGCTGCCGCTCTCCGTGTTGGTGCACCACCTGTTCGGGAGCACGATCTTCACCGAGGCGGCGTGGCCCGTCGCGACGGTCGTCTGGTTGTGGGAACGGCCGCTCCCCTGGGTGTACGGCGGCGCCGCCTTCCAGGCCGTGAGCGAGAGCACTCGGGCCGATCTCGTGGCACGCGGTGTGCCCTCAGAGCACATCGACGTCATTCATGAGGGCATCGACACGACCGTATTCCGCCCCGGCGCTGCGCCCCGGGCCGCGCGGCCCACCTTCTTGTACGTGGGCCGCCTCAAGCGTTATAAAGGTCTAGAGATCGCCCTGCGGGCCC
>DATBBW010000106.1:0-5532 GCA_036270795.1 Gemmatimonadales bacterium
CCTCACCGGGCGTGGCGTCGGATGCAGAGGGCGCACCGGTGTGCCGGTAGGCCCCTCCGGTGGAGCACGCTGAGCGGCGGGTGTTCCCGCCGCTCTTTTTTTTCTCCCATTCCTCCGTAGCACAGCTGCGCTGGCGGGCGCGGGGTTCGTGGCTTGAGCCCCGTTCCAAAGCGGCTACATTCGCCCCGCCCCGCTCCTCCAAGGATCCCGATGACGTTTGCGCGCGGCGGCCTCGCCCTAGTGCTGCTCCTCGGCGCACCCGGGCTCGCCGCCCAGACCCTGCCCCAGACGACAGCCGAGCGCACCAACTACGCGGCGACCTCGACGCATGCGCAGGTGGGGGCGTTTCTCGACAGCCTCGAGCTCGCCGGCGCGCCCATCACCCTATCCGAGCTCGGGAGCTCCGCCCTCGGCAAGCCGATCTACTTGGTCATCGCCTCCGACCCGCCGATCACGTCACCGGCCGAGGCGGCCGCGGCGGGGAAGCTCGTGGTGTATGTGTAGGCGAACATCCATGCGGGAGAAGTGGAAGGGAAGGAAGCGGTGCTGGTCCTGCTGCGGGAGCTGGCCGGTGCCCGGCGCGACCTGCTCCAGCAGCTGTTGGTCCTCGTCGTCCCCGACTACAACCCCGACGGCAACGACGCCTTCGGGCCCGAAGCGACGAACCGGTCCGAGCAAAATGGCCCCGCGCTCGTGGGCCAGCGCCCGGACGGCCTCAACCTCGACCTGAACCGCGACTACTTCAAGGCGGAAGCCCCGGAGACCCGCGCCTCGCTCGCCCGGATCTACACGACCTGGGACCCCGCCCTGATGGTCGACTGCCACACCACGGACGGGAGCCGCCACGGCTATCTCCTAACTTATGCGCCGCCGCTCGACCCGAACGGACCGCCGGGGCCCACCGGGTTCGTGCGCGACCAGATGCTGCCGGCGCTGCGCCAGACGCTCGCGGCCGCCTACCACGAGCCGATCTTCGACTACGGCAACGTCGACACACCGCTCGAGCCGAAGAGCTGGGACAGCTATGCCCCGCTCGGCTGGTACGGCACGAACTACGTCGGGCTGCGGGGCCGCATGGCGATTCTCTCCGAGGCCTACTCCCACGCCGACTTCCGCACGCGCGTGCGGGTGACGCATGACTTCCTGGTCGAGACCCTGAAATACGCGAGCCTGCATGCCGAGGAGATCCGCCGGCTGGAGCGCGACGCCGATCGCGCGACGGCGCGCGAAGGCTCGGGGCTGAGCCCGCGGCCGAACCTCGCCACCGCCTACCGCCTCCGCTCGCGCGGGGTCGAGCCGGTGATCCTTGAGGTGATGAAGCCGAACCCTGATTCAGGCGGTGGCCGACACGGGCTCCTGGCCACGGGCGAGCTCCGCACCTACCGGATCCCCGTGAACGACCGTTTCGCCGACTCCGTCTCCGTGCCGCTCCCGGCTGGCTACTTCGTGCCCGCGGGCGAGGGCGGCGTCGCCGCCCTGCTGCGCCTCCACGGCATCGCGGTCGCGCAGCTGGCGAGTGCCTGGACCGACACGGTCGAGGTCCTCGCCCACAGCGAGCTCAAGTGGACGCCGCGGGAGTTCCAGGGACACCATCTGCTCCAGGTTGCGGGGACGACCACGCGCGCCGAGCGTACCGTGCCCGCGGGGAGCTACTTCGTGTCGACGGCGCAACCGCTCGGCCGGCTGGTCTTTGCACTGCTCGAGCCCGAAGGCTACGGGTTGGCACGCTGGGGGCTGTTCGACCGGCTCTTAGGCTCCGAGTTCGGCGCGCTGTCGGGCCTTGTGTACGGCTCGGGCGCGGTCGGCGAGTTTCCACTCTGGCGGGCGATCCGGGCCCCGCGCGTACCGCTCCGGTCCCTGCCCTGAGGATCGGTAGTTCCCAGACCGATTGAAGAGTCTAAATCGACTCATTCGGCGCGCGCGGCGCGATGCACCCCCGTTATGTCGGTCGCACTGTCGCGTACCCTCGCGCCGGATGCGAGTCCGACAACTCACGGCTTACGACCGTCAACGTCCTTGCGGATGATTAGGCAGATAGTCGCGGGCGGCTTCCAGGGCCTGCTGTGCGTCGCGCTGAGACACGAATCCGGTATCGTCGTAGGGGACCATATTCCCTTCCGCCGGAGGCGTCGCGACTAGCGGAGCACGTCGAAGAGGTCGACGAATCCGCCCCGCCCGAGCACTCCCTTTAGGCCTTCGTCCAGTTCCAGCCCGAACCGGCCGAGGTCGCTGACAGCGTCAAGCACCCGATGGATCGCCTCCGTCTCCGTCGCCGCGCGGAGGATGCGCTTGGCGCGATCGATCTTCGCTTGGTCCAGGATGAGGCTCTTACGCCGCATCGTGGACGGTGCGTGCTTCGCGCCCGGCTTGGTCGCTCTGGTCATGGCATGCTCGGCACGTGGTGCGGACGAGACGTTAGCTTAGCTGGTTGATGGAAGAGCACGGAACGGCAGCATCCGACGAGGACTACTCGCACTCGGGAGACATTACATGACCGCTAAGATGCTCTTGGCCGCGTTGGCACTCGCGGCCCCGCTTGCGGCGCAGCAGCCGGCCACGCCCGACCGCATCCACCATCCCATGATGGGCGCCAGCATGTCGGACATGACGGAAAGCTCCCTGATGGGACCGGTGATGAGGATGATGGCGTTCGAGCCGCAACACCTCCTCGCGCGCAAGGACGCCCTCGGTCTCACCGCCGACCAGGTCAGCCACCTCACGGCGCTCCGTGAGGCTGCGAAAAGCGCTCGCGACGCCGCCCATACCGAAGCCGAGACCCACGTGAAGGAACTGGCAGCGGTCGCCAACGCGCCCCAGCCGGACACGGCGGCGCTCAAGACACACTTCCAGGCGGCGCTCAACGCGATGGGTAAAGCCCATTGGGCGATGCTCACCTCCGCGGTCCAGGCCCGCACTGTCTTGAACGACGCCCAGCGCACCAAGACGCAGGCGTGGGCCGATTCGATGGAGGCGTCAGCAGAGCAGCACCGGAAGATGATGCCGGGACACACGCCCTAGACCACGGGGTGCCCCCGGGCATCTGGCGCGACTCGGCATATACCGCCACCTGACCCACGCGGACGCGCGCGTCGGGACCGGGACGCTGTCGGCCAAGAACCCAGCCACGCCCCGGACGGCCTGCCTGTGTCGTGCCCGCAAGGTCAAACCGGGTCGCGGCGCCCAGGTCGCTCGCCGGCTGGAGCCCGGTGTGGCTCTCAGCGTCGCAAGCGCTTCCACTGCCGGGCATCGAACAGCGCATCGGCGAGCGGCACGTCGGTCTTGATCTCCGTGTACTGCTCGAGCCACCGCTCGTGGCCATTCACGAGGAACTGGACTTCAGCCGACACCCACGCCTTGCCCTGGCGCTGGTACTTGTTGAACCGCGTGTCGGCCGTCAGCGTCGTGTCCCGCCGCCCCGGCTGGAGCATCCGGACGAACAGCAAGCGTTCCTTGTCGACCCAAAACTGGAGTGAATGGAGATCGCCGGCCCGCGCGCCGACGACGTACACGGCGCGGCCGTCCAGGCTGTCTTCCCGCAGCGTGCCGAGGTCCACCCCGAGCTGTTGGAGCTGGGTGAGCGTGCGCTCCACGGGCTGCAGGTACACGTCAAAGCCGAGGACCATGAGCGGGTGCACGAGCGGCGTCGCCCGCGCCAGGGTGTCGGCATCGAAGTCGTACTCGGAGTCGCGCACGAAGAGGTACCCCTTGCCCTGCGACGCGGGCTCGAATTCGATCCGCAACCGACTCGGCAGCGCGGCGTACTCCCGCCACACTGAGTGCTCGACCTTGCCGTCCGGGCCGGTCGCCGTGTTCTGCTGCACGAACGTCAGCGTGCGATACCACTGGCCGATGTAGCGGTCGCGCATGGCCTGGATGAGCTCCCGGCCGGGTTGGGGCGTGAGGGCAGCGCCGCTCGTGAGGGCGAGGGTGGCGAACACGATGTGACGCAACACAGGACCTCCCTGGGAGCGTGGGGCTTCAGTTGGCCCGCTGGGCGCCCGTGGCCTCGACCGCTTGAGTGTGAAACGCATCGAGGTTCTGGGCATGGTCAGCATACTCCGGCCGCTTGCGGGCGCGTTCCTGCGCCTCGCGCCGCAGGAAATCCCGGTACGCGCGGCGCGCGCCCGCGGTGTCACGCTGCAATTCGAGCGCGCGGGCTCGCAACATGTACCCGAACAGGTGCGAGGGGTTGGCGCGCGCGATCGAGTCGGCTTGGGCGAGGGCGCCTGCCACATCTCCTGCCGTGAGATCGAGGTTGCCGAGGTGATAGCGCGAGTCCACATCGAGCTCGGGCAGCATCGCGTACGCCCGGAGCGCCATCGGGAGGAAGAACGCCGCGCTGTCCGCCTGGCCCGCGGCGTGCAGGCTCATGACCCGGTTGTAGAGCCGGGTGGCACGCTCGAGCGGCGACATTTGGCTGATGTCCGGCGGCTGCCCCGGCGCTGCAGCCGGCGCGGCGTCGGTCTCGAGCGGCGCGGCCGAGGTCATCGGGCCAGCACCTTCTGAACGCCCGCCCAGGCGCAGGGCGACGACCGTGATCAGGGCGCCGGCGGCCGCGCCGGCCACCGCCCAGGGCACCCCGGCGCGCCAGCCCGCGGCGGCGGCAGTTCCCGTGTTCGCGCCGCACTTGTGACAGTAGCGGGCTCCGGCCGCGAGCGGCGCCCCGCACGCTTGGCAGTGCATGACCGCAAGCTCACCTCGACGCCGCGGGGCGTCAAACCCCGCGACGCGGGACGAGACCGCGCCGCGGCGCGGTTGGGCGCTCGGTCCATACGCCCGAGTCGCCCGATCGGCACGGTCGACCGCTCGCCGGCAATCAACCGCGCCACCCCTGGCGGCAAATTGAAACACGGATGCCCGGATGCGGGGCGGTCGCAGCGCGGCGGCAGCCGGGTTAGGTTTTTCCCCACAAGGCGCTCCGGGGCCTCCGCACGAGCATGGCGCCGCCTCGTCGCCGCAGACGACCGCCGTCGTTCTCTTCACCTCGAGGGCCACGCTCGATGATCGCACGCGCTCGCATTCCCCGGCCGTCTCCCCGTCTTGCCCTGCTGCTGGTGGCGATCGGCCTCATCGGCGCCCGCCCGCCGCTGGCGCCGCCCCTGTTCTCGGGTCTCGTGTGGCGCAACATCGGCCCGTTCCGCGGGGGCCGCATCTCCGCGGTCAGCGGCGCGGTGGGTCAGCCCGGGGTGTTCTACGCCGGGCTCCCGGCGGGCGGCGTGTGGAAGACCACGAGCGCGGGCGAAACCTGGTACCCCATCTTCGATTCCATCACCGCCGCCGCGTCGGTGGGGGCGATCGCAGTCGCCCCGTCCGATCCCAGCGTCGTCTACGTCGGCATGGGCGACATGGTGACCGGCGGTGGCATCAACGAAGGCAATGGCGTCTACAAGTCCGTCGACGCCGGCCGCACGTGGCGCCACCTGGGCCTGGAAGCGACCAAGCAGATCCCGTCGATCCTGGTCGATCCCCGGGACCCCAACCTGGTCCTCATCGCGGCGCAGGGAGACATCCACACCAAGAGCGAGATGCGCG
>DATBBW010000107.1:0-4412 GCA_036270795.1 Gemmatimonadales bacterium
GCCGCCTGGGCGCGATGCGACAGCCCGTAGGCGCGGAACGCGCGGTCGCCGGCGTGCTGCACCGCCGCCCGGGCCGCGGCGAGGGCGTCGGTGAGCTGCAGGGCGAGGGTGGAACGATCGGCCATCGCGGCTTGGTATTAAATTAACATGTTGACTATTAATATACTAACTATTTACCCGGTGTGCCGCAAGGCAGCGATCTCCCTAGATTTGCTGCCCGATGATCGAGGTCCAAGCGCTCACCAAGGTCTACGGCACGCTCGAGGCGGTGCGCGATCTGTCCTTCACCGCCACCCCCGGCGAGGTCCTGGGGCTCGTGGGGCCCAACGGCGCTGGCAAGACGACCACCCTGCGAAGTATCGCCGGCGTGGTGCGGCCGACCCAGGGTACGATTCGGGTCGGCGGACACGACGTGCAGCACGAGCCGGTCGCCGCCAAGCGTCTGCTCGCGTTCATGCCGGACGAGCCGCACCTGTTCGACTATCTCACCGTGGAGGAGCACCTCCGCTTTACCGCCCGCCTCTACCAAGTCGCCGACGTGGAGCGGCGCCTCCCTACCCTGCTCGGCGAACTCGAACTCGGCGAGAAGGCGCAGGTCCTGCCCGGGGAGCTGTCGCGCGGCATGAAGCAAAAGCTCGTGATCGCCTGCGGCCTGCTGCACGACCCGCAGGTGCTGCTGTTCGATGAGCCGCTCACGGGGCTCGATCCGGCCGGCATCCGCCGAATGAAGCAGACCATCAAGGAGCGCGCCCGACAGGGCGCGACCGTGGTGCTGAGCTCCCACTTGCTGCACCTCGTCGAGGAGATCTGTACCCGGGTGCTCATCATGAAGCGGGGACGCCGGGTCACGCTCGGCACGATCGAAGAGATCCTGACCGAGCGCCCCGACTTCCGCGGGCGGAGCCTCGAAGACATCTTCCTCACGCTCACCGGCGCGTGATCGGCGCCGCGCTGTACCTCATTCGCCGGTCCCTGGTGAATGCCACCCGTCGCCGGGTCGCCCGCTTGCGGCAACCCAAGTACCTGATCGGGTTCGTGGTGGGCAGCCTGTACCTCTACTGGCTGGTGTTCCGGCCCCGCGGCCCCACCGGCGTCTCGACCGGAGGCGCCGTCGGCGGCGAACTGCTGGGCGTGGGCCTGCTGGCCGTGCTGGTGGGACTCAACTGGCTGTTCGGCAGCGCCGAAACGCCGTTCAACTTCAGCCTCGCCGAGACTCAATACCTCTTCCCCGCCCCGCTGACCCGGCGCCAAGTCATCGACTTCAAACTGTTGCGCTCGCAACTCCCGCTGCTCCTCTCGGCCGCCGTGACCGCCCTCGTCTTCTCCGGCGGCCACGTGAGCGCCCTGCGGGTGGTCCGCGTCCTCGGCCTCTGGGTCGTGTACGCCACGCTGCAACTGCATTACGCCGGGATGGCGCTCGTCCGGGCCGGTCTCACGCAGCACGGCGTGACCGGGTGGCGGCGCGGAGTCGGCACGCTGCTCGTGCTGGGTAGCATCGCCGCGCTCGGGTGGTGGGGCGTCCGCCAAGCCGCCCCCGGCGTCGTCGTCGCCTTCCAGCAGGGCGCGACGCCCGGCTATGCCGCCCTGGCGAGCGCGTTGCACGCCGGGGTGCTGGGCGTGCTGGTGTGGCCGCTGCGCGCCGTCGTGGCCCTGCCGCTCGCCGATGGCGCGGCGGCCTTCGCGCGTCAAGCACCAGCCGCGCTGGTCGTGCTCGGGGTCCAGTACATCTGGGTGGTGCGTTCCACGCTCGCCTTCGACGAAGCGGCGGTGGAGCACGCCGCAAAGGTGGCGCGAAAACTCGAGGCGATGCGCCAAGGGCGCTCGCCCTACCGCGCGATCCGCGCCCCGCGCGCGCCCGGACGGATCCGGCTACGCCTGGCGCCGACCGGCCCCCCTGGTCGGGCCATTGTGTGGAAAAACGCGGTCGGCGCGACGCGCGACTTGAGTCCGTGGACCTTCCTGCTCATCGCCGGCCTCGTAATCGGCGGCCCCCTCGCGCTCGCGCGCGGCTCGATGATGGGATGGGATCTCGTGGCCGTGATGCTGCTCGTGCTCGGCAGCGTGGCGCTCTTGTTCGGCCCGCTCACGGTGCGGTTCGACCTGCGGCGGGACCTGGAAATGCTGGACGTGCTGCGGGGGTATCCGGTGCGGGGACGCCAGGTGGTGGGAGGCGAGGTGGCGGCGCCGGTGACGCTAATCGGCCTGGTGGTCTGGAGCTGTCTTGCCGGCGCCTTCGCGGCGTCCGCCGGGCACCACGGTCCCGGCCTGCCGCCCCTCGCCGACCGCCTCGCCATCCTCCTCGGCCTCTTGCCGGCCACGACCGCGGTGCTGCTCGTGCTCGTTCTCGTTCAGAACGCGATGGTCCTGTTGTTCCCGGCGTGGGTGAGCATCGGTCGGGACCGCGCCGTCGGCCTCGAGGCGACCGGCCAGCGAATCCTCCTGATGGCGGGCGGGCTGGTGGCGCTCGCCGTCGCCCTCGTGCCCGCCGCCCTCATCGGCGCGCTCGCCGCCTTCGCCGCGCAGCTCGGCGGCGTGCCGGGGCTGTGGGGGCTGACGCTCGGGGCCGTCGCCGGGTCAGGCGTCGTGGCGTTCGAGGCAACCTTCGCGGTGCATCTGCTCGGTGGGGTGTTCGACCGGCTGGAGCCCGCCGCCGGCGTCGCCTAGCAGGTCTCGGTCCAATCGACCGGGGAGGTCGCACCGCAGCGCACGCAGCGCAGCGTGTCGGGCCTCCCGGCGAAGTCCTGGCGGTAATGGCACAGCGAGCACACGGCGTAGGTCGTCACCACTTCCATCCCCTGCCCGCCAAGCGTGGGGCGCAGCACCCCGGTGCGGACGACGATGCTCCAGTGATCGGGGGGATCGGTGCGCACCGTGACGTCCTGGCGGTTCAAGCGCACGCGCTGCTGGCGCACCTCGACGATGAGGTGGCCGTCGAGCGACTCCTCGACGATCGGATACCAGGCTCCACGGCGGAGGATGTCCGCTACATTGTCGCCACACCGGGCCCAGCCGAGCGTGATCCGCATGCGGTCGCGACCCACATGATACTACGTTTTGCTACCTTTCGTTATGCGCGAGCTCGGTCGCATCGTGCGACTGCAGGTGCAACGTTCCTCCCTGAAGACGGGGGACAAGCCCGCGCGGGTGTATGACCCGGCGCCGCTCCTCGTGGTCGCGCGGCTCAGCGTCGGTCCCGACGGGACGCTAGGCGAGGGACCGGAGGGGGCCTGGCTGGTCGACGTGCACCACCGGGCGCACCCTCAGACGAAGAATCCCGACGGCGTGCACGGCGTCTCCCTCGGCTTCACGTCCCACTATCGGCTGATGCGGGAGCGGTTCGGCGCCCACCTGACCCCGGGCTGCGCGGGGGAGAACATTCTGGTCGAGACAACCGAGCGCGTGGGGCTCGACGACCTGGCGCGCGGCGTCGCCTGCGTGGCGGCGGACGACCAGGAAGTGGTCCGGCTGGACGTGCTCCAAGTGGCCCATCCCTGCCGCCCGTTCAGCGGGTGGGCGCTCGGCGCGCGGGTCGAGGCCGAGGTCCTGAAGGAGACGCTCCAGTTCCTCGACAATGGGACCCGGGGCTTCTACTGCGTGGGAGTTGGTACCGGCATCGTCTCCGTGGGAGACCGCCTCATCCGACTGTAGCGGTCAGCTCAACTCGTCCCACGCGAGGGTGGCCGTCTTCTTACAGCGCTCACAGGTCAACTCTTTCGCGTCCGACCCGAAGGCTTGGCGGTGCCGGCAGCTGGGGCAGACGCCATAGGTGAGCGGAAACAGCCGGCCCACGCGCTGGATCTCACGCGGTTCGCAGCGCACGACGCTCCAACGCTCTGGCGGGTGATAGCGAATCTCCAGGAAGCGCCGATCGACCGGGACGTTACGCCGGTTGACGTCGAGCACGACGATGTGACTCGAGGAAATGCGCACGACGGGGTACCACGCGCCACGGCGCAGCAGGTGCGCGCCAGGCTTCCCGACGCGGGCCCAACCCTTGGCTTGCAACCGGGTGGGCGTGATGGAGCGGAAGGGAATCGTCACGCTCTGAGAATAACACCGGCCCGAGGTGGCGGGTCGTGACAGCCGTCACACGCTCGGTACCGCGCGCCGTGTGACGGCTGACCCGAACCCGTGCGACACGGCCCCGGGTCGCGTCAGCCGCACTCCGAGAACCCGCACACGTGGCACTTGGCGCACCCTTCGATGAACGCCAGCTGCGAGCCGCAGTCCGGGCACGCGCCGATGAAGTCCTGGTCGGCGTGGCCCGCCGCCAGCCCCGCGGTGCCCGCTGGCCCCGCGATGACCTCGCGGGCGGGCACCGCGTGGCCTGGCCCGGCGGCGCCACCCAGGAGGTCCTGCTGGATCCCCTGCTTCTCCTGCAGCCACTTCTCGATGGCGATGCCGATCGCGTC
>DATBBW010000108.1:0-5033 GCA_036270795.1 Gemmatimonadales bacterium
CCACAAGTGGACCCCGCTCCAGGAGCGCATCAAGGACTACATCGCGAGCCCCAAGTCCAACGGCTACCAGTCGCTCCACACCACGGTGTTCGGGCCCAGCGGGCAGCTGTATGAGATCCAGATCCGCACCCGCGAGATGCACTACACGGCGGAGTACGGCATCGCGGCGCATTGGCTGTTCAAGGAAGGCAAGCGCAGCGCCGACGAGCTCGACCGGCATCTGGCGTGGTTTCGCCAGCTGATCGAGCTGCAGCAGGACACGCACACGCCCGAGGAGTTCCTCGAGTTCCTGAAAGTCGACCTCTATCAGGACGAGATCTTCGTGTTCACCCCGCGGGGCGACGTGAAACGCCTCCCCAAGGACGCGACGCCGATCGACTTCGCCTTCACGGTCCACACCGAGGTCGGCCAACACTGCCAGGGGGCGCGCATCAACGGCCGCATCGCGCCGCTCCATCGGCCCCTCAAGAACGGGGATACGGTGGAGGTGATGACGAACGCCCAGGCGAAGCCGTCGCGCGACTGGCTGGCTCACGTGCAGACCGCACGCGCCCGCCACAAGATCCGACAATGGATCAAGCAGGAGGAGCTGGAGCGGAGCCTCGAGCTGGGCCAAGACATCCTGGCCCGTGAAGTGCGGCGCCGTCGGCTCGCCGCCCCGGACCCCGCCCGCCTGGAGCAGGCGGCGGTGACGCTCTCGGTCGGCACCCCGGCCCAGCTCCAGGCGGCCCTGGGGCGGGGCGATATCGCCCTCGGCACCGTGATGCGGGCGCTCTACCCCGAGCTCCCGGCCGAGGAGCTCGCGCCGCCCAAACCCACCGCCTTCGGGCGGGTGATCGAACGGCTGCGGCTCGGCCGCGGCATCAAGATCCAAGGCGTGGACGGTCTCATGGTGCGCTACGCCCAGTGCTGCCAGCCGGTGCCCGGCGATCCCGTCGTGGGCTACGTGACCCAGGGCCGCGGCATCTCGATCCACCGCAGCGATTGCCCCAACCTGCTCGTGCTCTCGGCCGAGGCCGAACGCCGGGTCGATATCGACTGGCAGGAGTCCGAGGGTGAGACCTTCGTCGTGCGCCTCGCGGTGGCGGGCGAGGACCGGCGCGGCCTGTATGCCGACATCTGCACCGCGATCAGCGAGTCGGGCACCAACATCCGCTCGGCGGAATTGGCCACCCGGGACGGGGCCGCGTTCGGGGCGATCCTCGTCGAGGTCGAGAACCAGACCCACCTGAACAAGGTGATCCGCGCGGTCCGCCGGGTGAAAGGCGTGACCGACGTGTCGCGCCACGAAGCGGGTCCCCAAACGCCGCCCCAAGCCGGTTAACTTTCGCCGATGCCCTTCGATCTCGTCTCCCCGTTCGCGCCGGCGGGGGACCAGCCGCGCGCCATCGCCGAGCTCACCGCCGGGCTCGCCCGGGGCGACCGCTACCAGACCCTGCTCGGCGTCACCGGCTCCGGCAAGACGATGACGCTCGCGCACGTGATCGCGGCCTTCGGGCGGCCCAGCCTCGTCCTGTCGCACAACAAGACCCTCGCCGCGCAGCTGTACGGCGAACTCAAAGGGTTCTTCCCCAAGAACGCCGTCGAGTTCTTCATCTCCTACTACGACTACTACCAGCCCGAGGCGTACGTCCCGCAGACCGATACCTACATCGCGAAGGACTCGTCGATCAACGACGACATCGACCGGCTGCGCCTGCGCGCGACGTCGAGCCTGATGGAACGCGACGACGTGGTGATCGTGGCCAGCGTCTCCGCGATCTACGGCCTCGGCGACCCGGAGGCGTACCGGGCGCGGCTCGTGACCACGGCGGTGGGCGACGACCTACCGCGCGACGCGCTGCTCGAGGCGCTGGTCGGTATTCAGTACCAGCGCAACGATGTGGCGTTCGAGCGCGGCACCTTCCGAGTGCGCGGCGACACGGTCGAGGTGTTCCCCGCCTACGACGAGCAGGCGGTGCGCGTCGAGTTCTGGGGCGACACCGTGGAGCGCATCGCCAAGATCGACCCCCGGACGGGCAACACCATCACCGAGCTGGGCCGCGCCGCGGTGTACCCCGCCACCCACTTCGTGACGGCGCGGCCCACCATCGAGCGGGCGGTCACCGCCATCCGCACCGAGCTGCGCGACCGGCTCGCCGTGCTGCGCGCCGAGAACAAACTGGTCGAAGCCCAGCGCCTCGAGTCGCGCACCCACTTCGACATCGACATGCTGCTCGAAGTCGGGCGCTGTACCGGGATCGAGAACTACTCGCGCCACTTGACCGGCCGCGCGCCGGGAGAACGCCCCGCCTGCCTGCTCGACTATTTCCCGGCCGACTACCTCTGCATCCTGGACGAGTCGCACCAGACCCTGCCCCAGCTCGGCGGGATGTATGAGGGCGACCGGTCGCGGAAACAGACGCTCGTGGACTACGGCTTCCGGCTGCCGTCGGCGCTCGACAACCGGCCGCTCCGGATCGATGAGTTCATGGGGCTCGTGCCCCGCATCCTGTTCGACTCGGCCACGCCCGGCGAGGACGAGCTCCGGCTCTCGAGCGGGGTCGTGGTGGAACAGATCATCCGGCCCACGGGGCTCGTCGACCCGGAGGTCGAGGTGCGCCCGGTCAAGGGCCAGGTGGACGACCTGCTGCACGAGATCCGGCTGCGCGAGAAGCAGGGCGAGCGCGTGCTGGTCACGACGCTCACCAAACGCATGGCCGAGGATCTGACCGACTACCTGCAACAGCACGGCGTGCGGGTGCGCTATCTCCACTCCGAGATCGATGCGCTCGAGCGGGTGGACATCATCCGCGGGCTGCGGCTGGGCGAATTCGACGTGCTCGTGGGCATCAACCTGCTGCGCGAGGGGCTCGACCTGCCCGAGGTCTCGCTGGTCGCGATCCTCGACGCGGACCAGGAGGGGTTTCTGCGTTCCGACCGCTCCCTCATCCAGACGGTGGGCCGCGCCGCCCGCCACCTCCAGGGCCGCGCCATCCTCTACGCCGACCGCGTCACGGGGTCGATGCAGCGGGCGCTCGCCGAGATGACGCGGCGCCGCACCCTCCAGGCGGCCCACAATGCGGCGCACGACATCACCCCGCGCTCCATCGTGAAGTCCGTGGCCGAGGTGCGGTTCGTGACGCGGGTGGCGGACGCCAAGACGGCCAAGCCGACGGGGCCCGCCCTGGCGCGGCCCACCGACGCGCGGGAACGCGAGGCGCTGGTGCGCCTGCTCGAGTCGCAGATGCAGGCGGCAGCCGAAGAGCTGGACTTCGAGCTCGCCGCCCTGTTGCGCGACCAGATCCTCGAGCTCCGGGCCGAAGGGGACACGAAGGCCGATGCGCCTGTCCGCAGACGAGCTCAGCCGGTTCGGTGAGGCGCTGGGCCGCGGACTGGCCGCGCCGGCCGTGATCGGGCTCTCGGGCGAGCTGGGCTCGGGCAAGACGACGCTGGTGCAGGCGATCTGCCGCGGGCTCGGCGCCCGTGAGCTCGTCACGAGCCCCACCTATGCCCTGGTGCACCACTACGCCACACCCGCCGGCCGCCCCGTGTATCACGCCGACTGCTACCGCCTGCGATCGCCCGACGACGCGCGCGACCTGGGCTTCGACGACATGCTGCGCGACGGGGCGATCGTGCTGATCGAGTGGCCCGAGCGGGCGGGCGCCTGGGCCCCGCCCCTCGATCGCCACCTGCGCCTGGCCCACGATCCGGACCCCGAGGTCCGCGTGCTCGAGGACGCGTGACCGGCGAGTGGCTGGCCATCGACACCGCCACTGACACGGCGAGCGTCGCCGCCGGGCGGCCGCCCGCGCCCACCAGCGGGGCGCACGTCCAGGGCGCGCGCCGCCACGCCGCCGAGATCATCCGGCTGGTCGATTTCGCGCTCGGCCGGCTGGGCCTCGCGCCCCGCGACCTCGAGGGGATCGTCGTCGGTGACGGGCCGGGGAGCTTCACGGGCCTGCGGATCGGGTGGGCGGCCGCGAAAGGCCTCGCCCAGGAGGCGGGCCTCGAGCTCGTGGCCATTCCGTCCTTGATGGCCGCGGCCGCGGGCGCGGCGCTGAAGCTCGGGCCGGAGCCCGTGGCCGCGTGCTTCGACGCGCTGCGCGGCGAGGTGTACGGCGCCGTGTACGTGTTCCACCCCGAGCGCGTGGAGACGCTCGTCGCCCCGCACGTGGCGAGCGTCGCGGCGCTCGTCGCGGGCACGCCGGTGCGGCCGCGGGTCGCCGTGGGCGACGGCGCCGTGCGCTACGCGGCCGCGGTGACCGAATGGACCGGCGCCGCGCCCGTGCCGCCCGAGCACCTCCCGCCCGGCGCGACGGTCCTCTTGTCGCTCCTCGGTCGCGTGGGCGCCGCTCGCGCGATCCCCGACCCCGACACGGCGGAACCCGTCTACGGGCGCCCCGCCCAGGCGCAAGCCACGTGGGAGGCACGGCACGGCCGCCCCTTACCGAATCCGTCTCGCGGCGAGCGGTGACGTCCCCGACGTCGCCGCGATCGAGCGCGTCGCGTTCACCGACCCCTGGCCCGCCCGGGACTTCAAGGAATGCGTCGCGCTCGGCGTCCCGTTCCTCGTCGCCGAGGAGCGCGGGGTCGTGGCCGGCTACGTGGTCGGGCAGTGGGTCGCCGATGAGGGCGAGATCCTGAACCTGGGCGTCGCCCCGGGGCACCGGCGCCGCGGGGTGGGCCGCGCCCTGGTGGAAGCGATGCTGGCCCGCTGCGGCGAGCGCGGCGTGACCACCGTGTACCTCGAGGTGCGCGAGTCGAACACCGGCGCCCGCCGGCTGTATGACACGTTGGGCTTCCGCGAGGTGGCGCGACGGGCCCGCTACTACCAGCGGCCGGTCGAGGACGCCGTGATCCTGTGCGCCACGCTCCCGCCCGATGGGGAAAGGGGCGCGCCGGGGCCCGCCCGGATCGCTGGCGGGGCGGGAAAACGATAGGGTCAAAGTGGCGTATCTTTGATTGACAGAATGACTTGCGGGTCATATACTGGGGGCGCCCTTGGACCCCCGCCCGCCTAGCGTTGGGAGGTACGTTGTGAGCCGCAG
>DATBBW010000109.1:0-8567 GCA_036270795.1 Gemmatimonadales bacterium
GGTCGGCCCGCTGCTCGCCCAGGCCGGAGTCGGGTTACTCACGCTGAGCGATCGCGTCGTCGCGCGAGAGGCCGTGGCGAGCGAGGCGACGCGGCTGGGCGAGCTCGTCCACCGCTACCACGCCGACCATCCGCTCGACCCGGGGATGTCGCTGCAGGCGCTCCGAGCCGCCGTGAGCGCCCCCGCCCCCCCCGCGGCCGTGGTCGATGCCGTGCTGGCGCACGCCGGAGCGGAACGCCACCTCGTGGTCACGGGGAGCGTGGCGCACCGCCCCGGCTGGCGGCCGGCGCTCGACGCGCGCGCGAGCGAGACCCACGAGAAGTTGGCGCAGCGGCTCGTCGCGGCGGGCTGGCAGGTCCCCACGCTGCCCGAGCTGGAGCGGGAGTTCCCGGGCGCCCCGGTGCGGGCCCTGCTGGCGCATCTGGTGCGTGAGGGCGCCGCGGAGCAGATGGACCCGGAGCGCTACGCCGCGAAGGCGGCGCTCGCCCAATTCCGCGCGGCGCTCGAAACCGCGCTCGGCGAGCTCGGCTCGGCGACGCCCGCGGCGCTGCGCGACCGGTTCGGCCTCACGCGCAAGTACTTGATCCCCTTGCTCGAGTGGGCCGACCGCCGCGGGCTCACGCGGCGCTCAGGGGATGCCCGAGTTCTGGCGCGGTTGACAGCCGGGAAAGACGGCCCGTAGTTTTGTCGGAGCCCGTTCAGACGAGCGGCATCACCCGCGACACAAGGAGAGCGGTCTAGCGGCACTTTCTCGTTCGCACAGGAGCGGTAGATGAAGCGGTACGCCTGGGCGGTTCTGGGGCTCGGGCCGTGGGCCGTGGCGGTGGGGGCGGGGGCGGCGCCCGTGGTGGGCCAGACTCCCCAACCCACAATTGAGCTCAAACAGAACTACCCCAATCCGTTCAACGCGGCGACAACGATCCCGTTCTCGTTGAACGCCGAGTTGTTTGCCAACGGTCACCGGCCGATCATCTCGGTCAAGGTCTACAATGTCCTCGCCCAGCTCGTGGCGGTGGCCGTGCTCGAGCCCAACGGAGAGTCGCTCGACAATCTGGGCGTGAGCTGCGCGAGCCCGACCGTGTGCACGTACGCCGCGCATTGGGATGGCGTCGTCCGCTCGACCGGCCGCCTGGCGGCCGCCGGGGTGTACATCTATCAGCTCATCGTCGACGGGCGGCGGTTCACCAAGAAGATGATCGTGATGAAATGACGCCAGGCCGGCCCGCGGACGGGCCGGCGCTGGCCGTGGATCCCCCTCGACGCGCTCGGTCCCACCGGCGCAGGCACCCCGCCCACCTCACGGGCGATGATCGAGCACGATGTAGCGCACGTCGTCCTTCCCCATCTCCTTGAGCCAGCCGATCAACTCCCCGATCCGCGCCGGCGGCTCGATTCCGGTATGGCCGCGCAGTCGGCGTACCACGTGCAACACCCGGCCGCGCTGCGCATACTCCGCGGCGTACGCGCCGAACGCGCTCGTGGCGGCCACACTCGGCGGGAGCTCGGCCTGCCAGCCCGGTGGCAGCGTGAGCGTGAGCTCGGCCAGCTCCTCGTGCGGGCCGGCGACGGCGGCCACATCGATCGGGAAGCGGCGCGGTCCGCGCGCTTCGAGCTCGGTGGCGAGCGCTTTCACCTCGCCGTAGTTGTGCAGCGGCAGCGTGAGGATGTCGTTCGTGCCGGCTTTGGAGGTGACCTGGGCTGCCCGCGTCACAAAGGCGAGACGCGGTTCGGTCGCCAGGTTCCGGCCGTCGACGAGCTCGAGGCTGTCCCCCGTGGCACCCGGAAACACGTCATTCGCGAGGTTGCGGGTGAGCTCCGTGCGCTCGGCCGGGCCGAGCTCGGCGGCGAGCATGCGGCGCAAGGTGTACTGCTGGTCGCCCGTGGCCGCGTATTCGTACCGGCCGGTCAACTGACCCTCCGCCGACAGCTCGCCCGTCAGACGATGCACGTCGCGATTCGCGGCGGCGGAGTCGGCGGGGAAGGTGACCTCCTCCCCACGCCCGTCGGGATGCACCACGAGGCCGAACTCTCCTTGCTCGCGCGGTGGGAGCGAGCCGAACGGCGTCAGCTCCGACGTAAGGTCGAGATACAGATAGCCGTTCGGGCGCTCGACCGCCGCGATCATGTGATCGAAGGCGTGGGCGGTGGGGACGTCGCGCTCCACCCCGCCCGAGGCCGACAACAACACGGGATACGCCTTGAGGCCCATCCGCTGCGCCAAGGCGATGAACAGGGTCGCCTTGTCCTTGCAGTCGCCGTAGCGGGTCTCGAGCACGGCGGCCGGCAGCCGCGGCAGATAGCCGCCAATGCCGAGCGACAGCGAGACGTAGCGGAAGTCCTGCGCCACCCAGCGATGCACCGCGCGCAGCGAGTCCTCGGGCGTCCGGGCACCCCGGACCGTGCGCGCCAGCGCCGAGTCGAGCGCCGGCGTCATGACGTAGCGGTCGTGCGCCAGCTCGTTATACCAGCGGGCGACGTCGGCCCACGTCACGGGCGCGGCCACGGTGATGAACTGGTCGATGCCGTTCGAATCCGCCGCGAACGGCTCGCGCTCGAGTTTCGGGACCTCACTCGTGGCCCACAGGTAGACGCGCCGCCCCTTCGCCTCGGTCGTGCGGCGGGGGAACGTGAGATTCGTTTCCTTGATCCGGAGGTTCAACGATGTCGGGACGTCGACGATATAGCGTGAGCGCCGAGTGAGGCGACCGGTCGTGACCCGCCACCCCTGCTGGAAGTCGCCGCGCACTGCCGGCTTCAGGGTTTCGACGGTGTAGCTGTAATCGAGCAGGGTGCCCGGCGCGATGCCGCCGATCGATACGCGGTGCACGCGCACGTCGGAGTAGACGGGGGCTTCCTGCGCCACGGGCGCGATTGATTCCTGCTCGTGGGTCGGCCGGGCGCTGATGACTTCGCCCGTCGGCCGGACTACGCGCACCCAGTTCAGCGTGAGCCGCTCGCGCCCACTCACGTACGAGAACGACCGCTCGCCCCACTGCTCGGCGGCCGCCCGCGTGAAGATCTGCACGATCTGGCGATAGGTGTGCGCTCCCCGGCCGTCGGGTTCGAGGCGCACCACCCCGTCGTCCAGCAGGTAGATAAAGTCGTCGTCCTGGTGCTCCGCCGGGTCCGCCGCGAGGCGGTACAGGGTGTCGTTGTTGACGCTCGGGTCCCCGGCGGGCGTGATCCGGGGAGCCTGGGCCATGCTCGGGCGGGCGAGCAGGACCGCAGCGGCGAGCGCCACGAGGCTGGAGCTTCTTGGCACGGCGGCGTCCCTCGGTCGAGTCACGGGCAAGATCATACGGGCCGCGGAGCGCCGTCAATCGCGGCCCCAGCGGCGCCCGCCGGCCTTGCGCTCTTGACCCCAGGGCTGCCGATTCGGCACTCTCCAGGCGGCACGAAGGTTGCCTTGACGGGCGGCCGAGGAGACGAAACCGCATGATCAAACCGGAACGGTTGACCGTGAAGGCGGCGGAGGCGTTGCAGCAGGCAGCGGCGCTCGCGCGCGCCCGCGGCAACCCCGTCGTCAACGACGCCCACCTGTTTGCGGCACTACTCGCCCAGGACGACGGCATCGTGGTGCCGCTGCTCCAGAAGGGCGGCCTCAACGTCACCCAATTGAAGGCGGACACCGAGCGCGAGCTCGAGCGGTTCCCGAAGCAATCGGGCACCACCGCCGAGCCCACGCTGGCGCGCGAGCTGTCGCGGGCGCTGGACCGCGCCGACCAGGAGGCGCAGAGCCTGGGCGACGCCTACGTCTCGACCGAGCACATCCTGCTCGGCCTGCTGGAAGAGAAGGGGACGACCGCCAAGCAGCTGCTTTCGGCCGCCGACGTGAGCCGCGACGACGTGTTGGCGGCGCTCCAGGGCGTCCGCGGCTCCCATCGCGTCACCTCCCAGGAGCCGGAGCAACAGTACCAGGCGCTTGAGCGCTTCACCCGCGACCTGACCGAGCAGGCCCGCAAGGGCAAGCTCGATCCGGTGATCGGACGCGACGAGGAGATCCGGCGCGTGATGCAGGTGTTGTCGCGGCGCACCAAGAACAACCCCGTGCTCATCGGCGAGCCCGGCGTGGGGAAGACGGCGATCGTCGAGGGCTTGGCGCAGCGGATCGTGAACGGCGACGTACCCGACTCGCTCCGCAACAAGCACCTCGTCGCGCTCGATCTCGGCGCCCTCATCGCGGGGACGAAGTATCGCGGGGAGTTCGAGGAGCGGCTCAAAGCCGTGCTCAAGGAGGTCACCAGCGCCGAGGGCCGCTACATCGTGTTCATCGACGAGCTGCACACCCTCGTGGGCGCGGGAGCCGCCGAAGGGGCGGTGGACGCCTCCAACATGCTCAAGCCCGCGCTGGCGCGCGGGGAGCTGCACGTCGTGGGGGCCACGACGCTCGACGAGTACCGCAAGTACATCGAGAAGGACGCCGCCCTCGAGCGGCGCTTCCAGCCGGTGTACGTCGGCGAGCCGTCGCTCGACGACACGATCGCCATCCTGCGGGGCCTGAAGGAGCGCTACGAGGTCCACCACGGCGTCCGCATCACCGACAATGCCCTGGTCGCGGCGGCGACGTTGTCGCACCGCTACATCGGCGACCGCTTTCTGCCCGACAAGGCTATCGACTTGATCGACGAGGCGGCGAGCCGCTTGCGGATCGAGATCGACTCGCTGCCACAGGAGATCGACGAGGTGGAGCGCAAGATCGTCCAGCACGAGATCGAGCTGGCGGCGCTCGCAAAGGAGAAGGATAAGGCGTCGAAGGAGCGTCGCGCGCGCGTCGAGCAGGAGCTTGCGGAGCTGCGAGAGCGCTCCAATGCGATGAAGGCGCAGTGGCAGGCGGAGAAAGACGCGATCGCGGGGCTCCAGGCCAAGAAAGCGCAGCTCGAGCAGTTGCGCACGGAAGCCGACCAGGCGACCCGCCGGGGCGACCTCCAGAAGGCGGCCGAGATCACCTACGGTCGGATCCCGGCGCTCGAGCGCGAGATCGCCGCCGCGGAAAAGCGGCTCGGCGAGATCCAGCAGAAGGGCAAGTATTTGAAGGAAGAGGTCGATGCCGAGGACATCGCGGAAATCGTCGCGAAGTGGACCGGGATCCCGGTCTCGAAGATGCTCGAGTCCGAGCGCGAGCGGCTCACCCGGCTCGAAGCGGAGCTGGGGCAGCGGGTCGTGGGCCAGTCGGAGGCGCTCGCTGCCGTGGCGAATGCCGTGCGCCGGGCCCGCGCGGGTCTGCAGGATCCCCACCGCCCGACCGGCTCGTTCATCTTCCTCGGCCCCACGGGCGTGGGGAAGACCGAGACGGCGCGCGCCCTCGCCGAGTTCCTGTTCGACGACGAGAAGGCACTCGTGCGGCTCGACATGTCCGAGTACATGGAGAAGCACGCCGTGGCGCGGATGATCGGCGCGCCCCCGGGCTACGTCGGCTACGAGGAGGGCGGCCAGCTGACGGAGGCGATTCGCCGGCGGCCCTACTCCGTGGTGCTGTTCGACGAGATCGAGAAGGCGCACCCGGACGTGTTCAACGTACTGCTCCAAATCCTGGACGATGGGCGGCTGACGGACTCCCAGGGGCGCACCGTCGACTTCCGCAACACCGTGCTCATCATGACGTCCAATCTCGGCTCGCCGTACATCCTCGAGATGGGTACGGCGAACTGGGAGCAAGTCGAGACGAAAGTGCTCGAGCTGTTGCGCCAGACGTTCCGACCCGAGTTCCTGAACCGGGTGGACGACATCATCATCTTCCGGCCGCTCTCGAGCGAGGACATCGGCAAAATCGTCGACCTCCAGATCCAGCGCTTCGCGCGTCTCATGGCCGACCGCAAGCTGGGGCTCGAAGTCACGCCGGCCGCGAAGCAGCTGTTCGTGGCGGAGGGCTACGACCCCGTCTATGGGGCCCGCCCGCTGAAGCGCGCGATCCAGCGGCTGTTGCAAAACCCGCTGGCGATGGCAGTGCTGGAAGGGCAGTACACCGAGGGCGACATCGTGCACGTGGATCGGGCCAAGGACGGGAGCCGGCTTGTGTTCGAGCGCCGGCGGGCGGCCGCGCCTGAGCCGGCCCGTGCCTAGGCCGGGGGGCCCACCACCCACCGCCCAGGATCGCGCGGGGATCGCCGCGGCGCTCGACGAGGCCCGTGCCGCCGCGCAGGCCGGGGAGGTGCCGGTCGGCGCGGCGGTCGTGCGCGCGGGGACGGTGATCGCCCGCGCCCACAACGAGACCGTCACCCGGCGCGACCCCACCGCCCACGCCGAGCTGCTCGCTCTCCAAGCCGCGCTCCGGACCCTCGCGACCGACCGCCTCACCGATTGCACGCTGTACGTCACGCTCGAGCCCTGCGCCCAGTGCGCCGGGGCCGCCGTGCTCGCCAAGGTCGGGCGCCTCGCGTTCGGCGCCTACGACGCCAAAGCGGGGATGTGCGGCAGCGTGGGGGACCTCGCACGGCATCCCCGGCTCAATCACCATCCCGAGGTGGTCGGCGGCCTCGAACAGGAGGCGTGCGGGACGCTGCTCGCTGCGTTCTTCGCGAGCCGGCGCGAGGGGCGCTAAGCGCTCGGGCGCGGTCCGAGTAGGTTTTACCGGAATCGATGCCGCCCCGCCCCTGCGGCGTCGTTCGTTTCCGGCGTTAACCGCGAGCGTCCCATGCCCTTTCGCACGATCATCGAGCCGTTTCGCATTCACGCGACGCAGGCCATCCGGTTCACGACGCCTGAGGCGCGGGAAGCCGCGCTCGTGCGGGCCGGCTACAACTTGTTCGGCTTGCACGGCGACGACGTCCTGGTCGATCTCCTCACCGACTCCGGCACCGGGGCGATGTCCTCGCACCAGTGGGCGGCGATGATGGACGGGGACGAGTCCTATGCCGGCAGTCGGTCGTTCTACCGCTTCCAAGACGTCGTGCACCGCCTCACGGGCCTCGCCGAGGTGATTCCGACGCACCAAGGACGGGCGGCCGAGCGCATCCTCTTCTCGGTGCTCGTGAAGCAAGGTCACGTCGTGCCCAACAACACCCACTTCGACACGACGCGCGCGAACATCGAGTACTGCGGCGCGGAGGCACGCGATCTGGTGATCGCCGAAGGTCGGATCCCGGCCGCCAAGCATCCGTTCAAGGGCAACATGGACGTGGCGGCGCTCGAAGCGACGATCGCCGAGGTGGGGCGGGAGCGGGTGCCGCTCGTGATGGTGACGGTTACCAACAACTCGGGTGGCGGGCAGCCCGTGAGCCTCGCGAACCTGCGGGCGGTACGCGCGGTGTGCGACCGGCACCGCATCCCCCTGTACTTAGACGCCTGCCGCTTCGCCGAGAACGCTTACTTCATCAAACTGCGCGAGGAGGGGCACGAAGACGAGACACCGCGCGCGATCGCGCGCGCCATGTTCGCCCTCGCGGATGGGTGCACCATGTCCGCCAAGAAAGACGGCTTGTCGAATATCGGCGGCTTTCTCGCGATGAACGACCCGGACGTGGCGCGCGAGTGCCGGAACCTCTTGATCCTCACCGAGGGGTTTCCTACCTACGGCGGCCTGGCGGGCTACGACCTCGAGGCGGTCGCTACCGGACTCGACGAGGTGCTGGACGAGGACTACTTGCGCTACCGGCTTCGCTCAACGGCCTATCTCGCCGAGAAGGCGGAACAGGCGGGCGTCCCGGTGGTGCAGCCGCCGGGCGGGCACGCCGTGTACCTGGATGCGAAGGCACTGCTTCCTCACGTACCGCCGGCCGCGTATCCGGCCCAAGCACTCGCGGTGGAGCTGTATCGCGCTGGGGGCGTGCGGGGCGTCGAGATCGGCTCCGTGATGTTCGGGAAGCGGCGGCCCGACGGGGGCGAGGTCCCGGCACCGATGGAGCTGGTGCGGCTGGCCGTGCCGCGACGCACCTACACGCAAAGCCACGTGGACTACGTGGCCGAGGTGATCGCCCACGTCGCCGCGCGTAAGGCGCAGATCGGCGGCTACCGCATCGTGGAGCAGGCCCCGTGGCTGCGCCACTTCACCGCCCGCTTCGAGCCCCTGTAGCCTAGCGCGGCTTCTTCGCCGCCCCGGCTCGCTCTTCCAGCTTGCCGATCAGCTTTTCGATCTCGGCCTTCAGCCGCTTCAGGGCAGGCAGCAACCTGGGCTCGAGATCGCGCTCGAGCTCCTTGCCTTCCTTGAGGAAGTCCTTCATGAGATCGCGGATCCGTTCCCCCAAGTCGCGCCATGACGGGCTCGGCTCAGGGTCGACCGGCTCCGCCGGCTCTCGTTTCGTTGGCAGCGTGTTCATGTGCGTTGCGCCTCCATCCCAGGGTAGGGGGTGTCCCCTGATGATACGCAATGGACCGCGTCTGGGGTTCAAGGAGCGGGGCGCCCGTAGCGAAACCGTGGAGCCGTGCTTATTTAGTACGCGTCTCGCTACGTCAGTAGGGACAGGTGGCCGAGCGGCTGAAGGCACACGCCTGGAGAGCGTGTAAACGGGTAACCGTTTCGTGGGTTCGAATCCCACCCTGTCCGTGGACAGGTGCGTGAGCGGTTGAAACGGCCGGTCTCGAAAACCGGTGTGCCCGCAAGGGTACCGTGGGTTCGAATCCCACCCTGTCCG
>DATBBW010000110.1:0-2084 GCA_036270795.1 Gemmatimonadales bacterium
CCCCGAGCGCGCGCTGATCGGGGCCGGGGCGGCAGCCCTGCAGCTGCCCGACGCCGCCGACCACCTGCTCGAGGCGAAGATCCGGGCGGCGGAGGGACCGTCCCTCGACAACTGGCTCGACGAGCTCGCCGCCGGGACGCCGACGCCGGGGGGCGGCAGCGCGGCGGCGCTCGCGGGCGCGCTCGCCGGAGCGCTCGTAGCGATGGTGGCGCGGCTCACGACCGGTCGGAAGGCGTATGCCTCGGTCGAGGAGCGCGTGGCGGAGATCGTGGCTGAGGCCGACGCCCTGCGCGCCCAGCTCCGCCGCCTCGTCGACGACGACGCGGCCGCGTACGCCCGCGTGAGCACGGCCGCCAAGCTTCCTAAGGACGCACCCGGTCGCCAGCGCGCGTTGGACGAGGCCCTCGTCGACGCCGCCCGACCGCCGCTCGCGACCGCGCGCGGCGCGGGCCGGCTGTTCGCCCTGGCGCGCGAGATCGGCGAGATCGGCAACAAGAACGCCCGCTCCGATGCCACGGTGGGCGCGGCACTCGCCCGCGCCGCCCTCCTCGGGGCGGTGGAAAACGTGCGTGTGAATGTCGCGGGGCTCTCGGACCCCGGCTTGGGACGATCGTTGGTGGAGGAAGCCGAGCGCCTCGCTCGCGAGGTCAGTCCGCCGTCGTGAGGATGCGGGGCGGCCCGCCATCGTCCAGGATCGCCACCGTATGCTCGAAGTGCGCCGAGAGCGATCCGTCCTGCGTCACCACGGTCCACTTGTCATCGAGGGTGCGGATGTCCGGCCCCCCGACATTCACCATCGGTTCGATCGCGATGGTCATGCCGGGCATGAGGCGCGGCCCCCTTTTCGGCTTCCCGTAGTTGGGCACCTGCGGATCCTCGTGGAACGATGACCCGATGCCGTGCCCCACGAGCTCGCGCACCACGGAGTACCCCGCCTCTTCGACCACGTGCTGAACCGCGTGCCCGATGTCGCCGACGTGATTACCGGCGCGCGCCTCGGCGACGCCCGCGGCGAGGGCTTTCCGCGTGATCGCGAGCAGACGCTGCGCCTCGAGACTCACCGGGCCCACCGCAAACGTCGCTGCGGAATCCGCGTGCAACCCCTCGAGCCACACCCCCACGTCGACGCTCAGGAGGTCGCCTTCGGCGAGCACGCGCTTCGCGGAGGGGATGCCGTGCACCACCTCTTGATTGATCGAGGTGCAGAGGGTCGCCGGAAAGTCGTACAACCCCTTGAACGACGGGCGGGCCCCGGGATGCGATCGGATAAAGTCTTCCGCCGTGCGGTCGAGCTGCTCGGTCGAGACTCCAGGGCGAATCTGCCCGGCGACCACCGCCAGGGTGTCGGCGACGATGTGGCCAGCGGCCGCCATGGTCTCGATCTCTCGGGGCGACTTGATCGTGATCATCGGCCCAGGATGCGCTGGATCTCCGTTGCGATCTGGTCCACGGTGCCCGTCCCGGGCACACGGTGCACGATGCCGCGCTGCGCAAAGTGGGCGATCAGGGGCGCCGTGTCGCGCTGGTACACCTGGAGACGGGTCTTGATGGTGTCGGGGGTGTCGTCGGCGCGCCCTTCGCGCGCGGCCCGCGTCATCATGCGACGGACCAGCTCGTCTTCGGGCACGTCCAGCAGCAGGATATGGTTCAGCCGTTGCCCGCGCTCGCCCAAGGTGCGGTCCACGAGCTCGGCCTGGGCGGCGGTGCGCGGGAACCCGTCGAGCACGGCGCCGTTGCGCGCCTCCGGCTTCACGAGCTCCTGTTTGATGATGCTGAGGATGACGGAGTCAGGGACCAGGGTGCCCCCGTCCATGTACTTCTTGGCCTCCCGACCGAGCTGCGTCTGGCCCTGTACCTCGGCCCGCAGCAGGTCGCCGGTGGTGATCTTGGGGAGGCCGAGCCGCTCGGCCAGGATCTTGCCCTGGGTGCCTTTGCCGGAACCGGGCGCGCCTAGAAGGAGGACAAACACCGCGAGCCTACATGTACCGTTGGCGGCCGCGGAACTTGACGCGCCCTTCCTTCATGAACCCGTCGTAATGGCGCAGCAGCAGGTGCTGTTGCACCTGTTGGACGGTGTCGAGCGC
>DATBBW010000111.1:0-59036 GCA_036270795.1 Gemmatimonadales bacterium
AGCAGGGGGCGCTCGACACCGGGCTCCCCTGGTTCTACGCCGGCGTCGAGATCCGCACCGACCACTGGGCCGGCCCGTGACGGCGGCGCCGCGGTGCGGTCGCGACGTGCAGCACCGGCCCGCCCGGGGCCGCGCCGTCCGCTGAGCTGAACACCTCGCGGGGTCGTACTGGGCGTCACCACCGGGCGTGACGCCCAGCCCCCGGGGCCTGGCTGCTCAGGGTCCCCGCCTCCCGTGCTCCCGGGGCTGGTAGCACCCGTCAACATTGACTGCGGCGCAGCTCGCGCCGCCACACCTTACGACCTACGTAGGGAGGAACGGTTATGCCCTTCAAACACAAACTCTCCAAGCGCCTGGCGCTGATCAGGGATTTTGCACTTGGTCTCGCGGTCCTGGTCATGGCGTGTACTGACCGGTCCGTCACGAGCTTATCGAGCGCATCGAGCGTGTCTCACCTGTCCGGCGCCGTTACACCCTCCTCACCAGGACAGGTCCTCAATCTCAGCGTCGCCGGTGTGACCCAAACCTCGGTCAGCCTCACCTTCACCGAGGTGGATGACGGCACGGGTCAGCCCGCTCAGTACGACGTCCGCTATGCGCCGCCGCCCTCGTTGTCGAACTACGGCTGGGGCGGGGCACCCAGTGTCACGAGCGGTACCTGCACCACGCCGGTGGCAGGGACTACGATCGGCGCGGTCCACAGCTGCACGATCACCGGCCTCGCGGCAGGGAAGGCGTACGAGTTCCAACTCGTGCCCTTCCGGGGCACCTATTCCACGTCGTCCACGTCGCTCGTGTTCGGGAGCTTGTCCAACGTCGCCAGCGCCACGACCGCGGCCAGCGCCACGACCGTCGCCGGGCCGCCTGGACAAGTGCAGAACCTCGCCGTCGCGAGCGTCACATCGACCTCGGTCACGCTGGCCTTCACGGAAGTGACCGACGGTACCGGTCAGCCCGCCCAGTACGACGTCCGCTATGCCCCGGCACCCACCCTGTCGAACTATGGCTGGGGCCTGGCCTCGACCGTCACGAGCGGCACCTGCACGACACCGGTGGCGGGGACCACAATCGGCGCGGCACGCAGCTGTACCATCACTGGCCTCGGGGCGGGGAAAGCGTACCAGTTCCAACTGGTGGCGTTCCGGGGTACCTATTCCGCGTCGTCCACGTCGCTCGTGTTCGGCAGCTTGTCCAATGTGGCCAGCGCCACGACTGCGGCTGGGCCGCCCGGGACTGTGCAGAACCTTGCGGTCGCGAGCGTCACGTCGACGTCAGTCACGCTGGCCTTCACCGAAGTGACCAACGGCACCGGTCAGCCCGCCCAGTACGACGTCCGCTATGCGCTGGCGCCCGCCCTGTCGAACTATGGCTGGGGCCAGGCCTCGAGCGTCACGAGCGGCACCTGCGCGACGCCGGTGGCGGGGACCACGATCGGCGCGGTACGCAGCTGCACCATCACCGGCTTGGCGGCGGGGAAGGCGTACCAGTTCCAACTGGTGGCGTTCCGGGGTACCTATTCCACGTCGTCCACGTCGCTCGTGTTCGGCAGCTTGTCCAATGTGGCCAGCGCCACGACCCCGGCCGGCACAGTCGTGCCGGTGGCAGCGGTGACGGTGAGTCCGGCGACGGCGAGCCTCTCGAACGGGCAGACGGTGCAGCTGACGGCGACGCCCAAGGATGCGAGCGGGACGCCGTTGAGCGGCCGCGTGGTGACCTGGGCGATGAGCAACGCGGCGGTGGCGACGGTGAGCGGCAGCGGGCTGGTCACCGGCGGCGGGGCCGGGACGGCCACGATCACGGCCACGAGCGAAGGCCAGAGTGGCGCGAGCGCGGTCACCGTGACGGTGGTCCCGGTGGCGTCGGTGGCGGTGAGTCCGGCGACGGCGAGCCTCTCGAACGGGCAGACGGTGCAGCTGACGGCGACGCCGAAGGATGCGAGCGGGACGCCGTTGAGCGGTCGGGTGGTCACCTGGGCGACGAGCAACGCCGCGGTGGCGACGGTGAGCGGCAGCGGGCTGGTCACCGGCGTGGTGCCCGGGACGGCGACGATCACGGCCACGAGCGAGGGCCAGAGTGGCGCGAGCGCGATCACCGTGACGGTCGTCACGGGGGGCGTGGTGTTCCAGAGCGATTGGCCCGTGGTCGGCACCACGGCGGCGGCGGTGAGTGACGGTGGCAAATGGGCCAGCTACTGGGAATTCAACAATGGCACGACCGTGCAGCTCTTGTCGGTCGTCCCCGGTGGCCCCGGGGGTCGCAATGCCCTGCAAGTGATCCAGCGGGGGTCGACCTACGCCGCCGCCGTGCAGCAGGACAACATCCTGCCGCCCTCGACGGATTTCTACGTCCGCTACTACATGCGGAACGATGACACCTCGCCCGCCGGCGATCACCTGGTGGTGGCGGGCATCTACTCGTATCAGAATCTCATCTACATGCGCAAGTATAGCGGGGCCACGGGGTGGCAGTTCGTGATCGGGGTGTACGGCTGTACGTACACCTACCCCGTCGGCTATTGGGGGCCGAGCGCGCCGCTCAGCCACGGGGCGTGGTACCGCTTTGAGTACTTCGTCCACTATGTCGATGCGACGCACGTCCAGATCCATCCCCGGGTGTACGACGTGAACGGCACCCAGATCCTCGGGGATGCGGACTTCCAGCAGTCCGACTACGGGACCGCCGTATGGAACGGGTCGAACACGTGGACGCTCGCGTCGTATTACGCCGCGGGCTACAACTTGTGCGTCACCCCGTCGGCCCTCACGAGTTTCTCCGTGGGGAACAACGGGCAGCAGGGGGCGCTCGACACCGGGCTCCCCTGGTTCTACGCCGGCGTCGAGATCCGCACCGACCACTGGGCCGGCCCGTGACGGCGGCGCCGCGGTGCGGTCGCGACGTGCAGCACCGGCCCGCCCGGGGCCGCGCCGAACGCTGAGCTGAACACCTCGCAGGGTCGTACTGGGCGTCACCACCGGGCGTGACGCCCAGCCCCCGGGGCCGGTCGTATACCCACAATATTGACAGCCGCCGTTTTCACTCTAGTGTTCGGCGCATCAGCTTGAGGCCCCAGGCCACGTCGCCGGGCGGCTGCGCCGCCGTCCTGCGGTGTGCCGGGCTCACCCTCCATCCCATGTCCCAACTCCGTCCAACTCCGTGACGCCGATCGTCCCTCGACGGGTCGCCCTACCTGAGCCGGCGGCCGCGCGATGAGCGCCACATGGCTCGAGCAGGCCTACTGGCGGGTGGAGCAATTCGTGGTACCGGGCCTGCAATACTCCCAGGACTCCTACGCCGACGCCCTCGATGGCCAGGTCGCGGCCCACACCGCGTGGCTGGAGCTCGGCTGCGGGCATCAGATTCTGCCCGCGTGGCGCGCGGCGAGGGAGCGGGCCCTGGTCGCTCGGGCGCGGTGCGTGGTCGGCGTGGACCGCGTGTCGACGGCCCTCCAGCGGCACCAGACCATTGCGCGCTTGGCCGCGGCCGATATCGCGGAGTTGCCGTTCCGCGGGGAGCAGTTCGATCTGGTGACGGCGAACATGGTGGTCGAACACCTGCAAGAGCCCGAGCGCCTGTTCGGAGAGGTGTGGCGCGTGATGAAGCCCGGGGGGCGGTTCTTGTTCCACACGCCCAACACGCTCGGCTATTCCACGGTGCTCGCGAGGCTTGTGCCCGAGTGGATGAAGCAGCCCGCGATCCGGGTGATCGAGGGCCGCTGGAGTCACGATGTCTTTCCGACGCACTATCAGGCGAACTCCCGCAAGGCGATCGCACGGATCGCCGGAACTGTGGGCTTTGAGGTCGCGACGATTCAGCTGGTGGACTCCGCCGCGGAGTTCATCCGCTTCCTGCCGTTCGCCGTCCTCGAGTTGTTGTGGATCCGCCTGCTGCGCACGACCAGACTCGACGGGTTGCGCACCAACATCATCGCCGTGCTCCGCAAGCCGGCGCCGCCGCCAGCGTCTTCCGAAGGGAGGGGTGCGCCGGTGGCCTGACGGTTGGTCTACGCCCACGAGAGACGGGGGCGGCACCGGCTCTGTGCCCTCGGCCGCGCGCGATGGCCGCTCGGCGACCCGTCGCGGCCACGCAGCGGGGGCTCGCGCACCTGAGGCGAGCACACCCTGGCCTTCAGCATGAAACGTGGCGTCGGGTGCACGGGACTTGCAGCGAGGCACAGGCAGCACACCCCCGAGCCGGCGCGGTGCCGTCGCCCCGGCCTCGACATTGACCCTCGGTCCCCCTGACGCTCGGTCGCGGGGTCCCGGGGATTGCGGAGTGCCATGGTCTCCATGCGGCTACACCGATTACCGCTGGCTGCGGCCGGGGTCGCGTTCGGCCTCGCGGCCGGTTGCTTAGCCGTCCCCTACCACGGCGAGGAGGTGTTCCAAAGCGATTGGCAGACCGAACTCGGCACGTCCCGTCGCGCCGTGACCGACGGTGGGCGCTGGCACAGCTATTGGGAGTTCAACCATGGCACGCCTGTCCAGCTCTTGTCGGTCGTCCCCGGCGGCCCCGGGGGCCGCAATGCCCTCCGAGTGATTCAGCGGGGGCCGAGCTACGCCGCCGCCCTGCAGCAGGACAACGTGGTGCCGCCCGCGACCGATTTCTACGTCCGCTACTACATGCGCAACGATGACACCTCGACCGCCGGCGATCACCTGGCGGTGGCGGGCATCGCCTCGTATCAGAATCTCACCTACATGCGGAAGTTCGGCGGCAACAGCGGCTGGCGGTTCGCCGTCAGCTTCTACGGCTGCGGCTATGTCTACCCCATCGGGCACTGGAGTCCGGCGGTGACGCTCCACCCCAAGACGTGGTACCGCTTCGAGTATTTCGTGGAATACGTGGATGCGCGGCATGTCCGCGTGCATCCCCGGGTATTCGACGCGAGCGGCACCCAGATCCTGAGCGATGCCGATTACCGACAGTCGGACTGGGGCAGCAGCGCCTGGCAGGGGCGGAACACCTGGACGCTGGCCTCCTACTACGCCTCGGGGTACAGCTTCTGCGTTGTGCCGACCGCGCTCACGAGTTTCTCCGTGGGGAACAACGGGCAACAGGGCGCGCTCGACACCGGGCTCCCGTGGTTTTTTGCCGGTGTCGAGATCCGGCTCGACCACTGGGCGGGCCCCTGACGCCGTTGCCGCGACGCCCGGTGGCGCCGCCGATCGTCGCCGCTTGGGGAGACCGCTCGCGAGACGATCGGGTCAACCGTGCGGCGTGATCAGGCGCGGCGGGGGATGGCGTCCGCGGCGCGCGCCAACCGCGCCGCCGGCACGGCGGGCCGGCCCAGCAGCCCGTCATAGGCCGAGCAGATCCGTCGGCCGATGACGCTCCAGCTGTAGTGCTCGACCGCGGTGCGCCGCGCATGCTCCCCGAGACGCGCGCGCAGGCGAGCATCGCTCAGCACCTGGAGCACCGCGGCGGCAAACGCCTCCGGTGTGTCCCGGACGAGGATGTTGTCACCGTCCCGGGCGGCGAGGCCCTCGGCGCCGATCGCCGTGGAGACGACTGCCTGTCCCATCGCCCAGGCGTCGAGGATCTTCAAACGGGTGCCCCCGCCGATCCGGATCGGCACCACGCAGCAACGAGCCTCCGACAGGGGAGGCCGGACGTCAGTCACGTAGCCCAGCGTGGTGACGCCGGGCTCGGCATTGTAGCGGGCTTGGTCGGACGGGGCGCTGCGGCCGATCAGCCGCAAGGAGGTGGAGCGGTCCGCGGTGTGGACCTTGGGCCAGATGTCCTGCAGGAGGAACTCTACCGCATCCCAGTTGGGGTGGTTGTAGGTCGGCCCCACGAACACCACACGCCCGGCTACGGATTCGCGGCCCGGCTGAAAGTACTCCGTGTCCGTGCCGTTCGGGACCACGACCGTGGTCGCGTGCGGGGCCAGGGCCCGGAGTCGCCGAGCGTCCAGCTCGGACATCATCACGTTGAGGGCGAGTCTGGGACACACCTCGCGCACTAGGCGCTCGACCCGGTCCGCCTGGAACCGCAAGTAGCGGCGGAGCACGGTGGACCGCGTGCGTTCAGCCCGCTGCCGCAGCAGCTCGAAATCGATGTCGTGGTGCGTGCACGCCGTGGGGACCGGCGGCAAGGCGGGCAACCAGCGCGCGAGATCGAGGCTGTCCAGATGCACGAGGTCGGGCCGCCGCCGTCGGAGGACGTCGTGGAGCCGGTCCCGGAATGCGTCGCTCTCATAGACGTAGTGGGTGTACGCGCGCCCGCTGAGGACACTGCGTAAGTGATCCCACAGCTTGCGGAGCGCCGAGTGCTCGTGGGGAATCGGCGTGGGTTCGGCGACGACCGTGGCGACATCCTGGAGCGCACGCCACGCCGCCTCGCGCGCCGCGCGATCCGGCTGATGGCTCACGCGAGCGAATGCGACGAGATCGATGTCGTAGGCGAGCTGCAGTTGCCGGAGGATGTTGAACGTGCGGTTCGCCACGCCGCTGTGGGGTGGATAGGGGAGGGCCTGCGCGAGGAACAGCAGGCGCGGTCGGGCCGCCATCGGACGCCGCCGGCCTAGGTCGCGCCGGGTCGCACAGCGAGGCGGCGTCGCGGGTCGTCGGGGCGGGTCACCTTCTGCAGCGCCAGGGCTAACGCCGCGAGCGCGTACAGGACGTCCGAATACGCCAGCGACAAGAAGAACCCGCCGACCGCGAATCCGACCAGCGCCGTCATGAGGCTCTGCGCGAGCCGCGCCGTGTTCTGGGCCGCCGCTCCTGCCTGGAGCGAGCGCCGGGCCACGCGCCGGAGCCCGACGAAGGCGCTCACAATCAACCCCACGAAGAACAGGAGGCCGGGAATGCCGATCTCGGCGCCCACCTGAAGGAAGCTGTTGTGCGCGGTGGTCCAGGGGACCCCGATGCCGTACTCCTGCCGCCGGGCTAACGGCGAAATCGTGCCCTCCGCCACCGGAAAGTTGCCCGCTCCCACCCCGAACACCGGGTGCGCCTCCAGGTACGTGAAGCCGCGCTCCCAGGTCTTGAGGCGGCCGGCATCGGACGTCGCGTTGTAATCCTGTTGCGGGTTGATGATGGTCTGCATCTGGGTCCAGTATCGGTCGCTCGCGGTTGTGGCAAGGACCGCCGCGATCACGAGCAGCCCCACGAACCGCGATCGCGCGGGGAGCGTGGTGAAACGCAGCAGCACGAACGCCGCGACCGCGAGCAGCGCGAGGAAGCCACCCCGGGAGCCCGAGCGGATCTCTCCCACCACCAGCAGCCCGAGCCCGGCGAGCGCGAGCAGCCGCAGCACGAGGCGGCGCTGCCCCAGCACGAAGTACAACCCGAGCGGCAGCGCGGTCGCGACCAGCGTCGCGAAATCGTTCGCATCGTAGTTGTACAGGTGGCTGAGGCGCCAGTTGTCCGCGCCCAGCTGGAAGCGCGAGAGCGCGACCCCCGTGTACACCACGGTCACGCTGAAGTACACGAGAATCAATCGCTCGACGTCGCGCACGCTGCGGACACTGCCCGCGATCACGAGACACATCACGATGGCCTTCGCGAGGTTGTCGGTCACGATGTGGAAGGCCATCCCCTGGCTCAGCGCACCGGGCACCGACAGGGCGCTCCACACGAGCAGCCCGAGGGCGCAGGTTGTGGTGGCGGAGCGTAGCCGCTCGATCCGGCGCGCGCCGGCTTGGTGGAGCAGGTACAGGACGACCGCCAGGGCGGCCGCGACGAGCGTGGGCTTGAGCGCTCCTAGTGCGGGGAACAGCTCGTGCACCCGGCCCACCGCCGTGGCGAGGTAAATCGCCACACAGATGAGCAGGGGATCCCACCGCGCCGTCGTGACCGGCCGGCGCTCCATCGGGAGCAACCACAGAGCGGGCGAGCCGGGGCCCTCGGCGACCACGGCCCTCGGCGCGCGCCACGGCTCATGCATATGCTTGGCTCATGCGCTCGGTCGTGCCGGCCCGCGTCGGGGGCCGCGCTGGTGGCAGGTCCTGAGATGCGGCCGCGAGGACCGCGGCCGCCACCGCCGGGTCGTAGCGGCGGGGCCGGAGGATGGACCATACGGCCGGGGGACGCGCCGACGCTCCGCGAGTGAGCCCGATGAGGCGAGTCAGCACGGTGACGGCGGCGGCTAGGAGGCTGATCGGTACCCAGAGCACGCGCCCACGCCAGCCGTGCGCCCGGAACAGGGCGAGGAGCTCGCCCCGCGTCCGGATGGCCGGATCGATCAGGTTGACGAGTGCCGGCGCGGCGTCGAAGTGGTCGGCACACCACGCCACCACCGCGCCCGCCCGCCCGACTTCGCACACCGCGAAGGGCAGGCCAGGGCGTCCGAGGCCGAGGTGCCAGCGGCCCAACAGGTGCCGCCCCACGAGTCCCGGGAGCTCGATGTGCTCCCAGTCGATCAACGCGGCCGGCCGAATGATGCGAGCGTCGATCTCCTGCCGCGCGTGCGCGGCGGCGACCAGTTCCTCGGCGGCGCACTTGCCCCACGTGTAGGGCCCGAGCCGGTGCGGCCGGGACGCGCGCGGGGTCCGCTCGTTCTGCCGCTCCCACACCCAACGCGGCGGGCGCAGCACCGACAGGGTGCTCACATACACGAGGCGACGTACCTGCGCGCCAGCCATGGCGCGGAGCACCGCGCGCGTCGCGTCAACGGTGTTGCGTTGATGGGCGTCGAACCCGCCGGCCGTCGCGGCGGCGGCGTGCACGACCACCGCGGCGCCGACCAGAGCATCGGGCGGAACGATCTCGGCACAGTCGGCGCGCACCCACTCGTGCACGTGCGGATCGTCGGGGCGCTCGGATCGGCCGAGCCCCCGCACGCGGAAGCCGCGCGTCGCCAGCGCCCGACTGATGGCGCGGCCGAGGAATCCCCCAGCCCCGGTAACCACGGCGAGCGGCCCCGTGGGCGCCTTCGCGGCAGGGGCTCTGAGCCCCGCAATCGGGGGAGCGGCGGCGTGCCGCACGTTGGCCCCGAGCTCCTCATGGAGGACGGTGACGCGTCGGAGATGGTCCACCGTGAGCGGCGGGCGACTGCCCGCCGCGGCGGCGGCGTAGAAGTCCCCGAGGAGCTCCACCAACCCCGGATAGTCGCCTCCGCGCAGGAGCCGCCGGCTGAGACTCGCAGCACTGCGCCATGCGAGCTGCGCGGATTCGAGGAACGGGTTGGCGATCTTCTCGAGCGGGCTCGTGCCCGCGTTCGCCGTTCCCAGCACGATCGCGCGGACGAAGTCGGCCGTCAGGCTCCCGTGCGCGCCGACGAGCGTGAGCGTCGACGCGACGGGACGGGCGCGCAGGCTGACGCACAAACGCCCACTCACCTCACCCACCCGGAGCAGCGCGTGCAGGTCCGTCGCTGTCGCCGTTACGCTGACGAGCTCGAGTGGTGCGGTCGTCGGGCCGACCGCCTCCAACGCCGCCACCAGCGTGTACAGCGGGTGCGGGAGCACGTCCAGTAACTGGTCAGCCAGCGCGCGCCGGGGCGAGCCATACGGGTCAAGCCGGGGAGGCCGAAACGCGAGGTAGCTGTCGACGAACGTGACGGGCCGGAGCTCGGCGGCGCGCTCGAGCACGCGGCGAAAAGCGGCGTCGCGCACGAGTTGGTGGCCGGCGCAGATGAGAAGGCCGCGCGCGCCAGCCACTTCGGTCAGCGCATCGGCCTCCGCCCGGGTCTCGACGAACGGCTTCTCGACGTACACGTGAGCCCCGGCGAGCAGGGCCTGGCGGGCGGGCTCAAAGTGCATGCCCGCCGGCGTGCAGATGTGCGCGACATCTGGCCGCGCCTCCTGAAACAGCGCGGACAGCGTGCGATAGACACCCGCTCCCGCGCGCAGGGCGAAAGCCTCGGCCGCCCCCGCCCGCACGTCGCACACGCCGACGACGGTATGCGCCGTGGGAACGCGCCGCAGGGCGCGGAGATGGAGGCCGGCCATCTGGCCGGCGCCGATGAATGCGATTCGCAGCGGTCGAGCGTCGAGAATCACCCCCGTCATATCGCTCCTGGCGAGATTCGTAGCGCGTGGCGCAGTGGATCCCTCGCGGCATTCCCCCGCGGGGTGTGGCGGCGGGCGTGGCACATAGCGGTTCCCCTCTCTGCAAGACGGAAGCCACAGCCGGCACCCAGGGGCTCGGACCGGTCACGCTGCGGTGTGGCGTCGACGCGACGCTGCGACCCCTGCATGACGATGGCGCCGCGCTGGCGAGCGTTGCGGGGCGTGTCCGGCGCTGTCTCGCGACCGGCCTGCAAGTTGCGTTGGGTAGTCGGACCAATGCGCGTCTTGATCACGGACGGGAATGAGCGGGCCGCGCTGGCCGCAGCGCGATCGCTGGTCGCCGTGGGATACGCGGTGCACGTGGCGGCCCGCGTGCGGCCGTCCCTCGCGGGCGTGTCGCAGCAGGTGCGCTCCCATACCCTCACGCGGGATCCGCTCGCGGACCCAGCCGGGTACACCGACGAGGTGCGCCGCCTGGCCCTTGACGAGGGCATCGACCTGCTCCTGCCAGTGACCGACGCGTCCCTCGAGGCCGTGCTCGAGCACCGCGCCGCGCTGCCGCTGGCGCTGCTCCTGCCCGGTCCCGATCTCGCCAGCTATCGGGCCGCCTCCGACAAGGCGCACGTGCTGACCCTGGCCGAGTCGTGCGGCTTTGGTGTCCCCGAGACACGGATCATTGCCACACCCGAGCAGGCCGAGCGGGCGCTGACGGACGCCGCCACCTGGTTCCCTGCGGTTGTCAAGCCGCACCGGTCCGTGGTCCGCGTGGGCGCGGTGCGGCGCAAGCTCCCGGTGACGCTGGTGGCTGACCGCGCCGCGGGCCGTCGCGCGCTCGCCGCGCTCCCGCCGTCGGCGTTCCCGGTCTTGCTCCAGCGCCGAGTCACGGGTGTGGGAGAGGGATTCTTTGCACTGCGGTGGGAGGGTCGCCCGATCGCGCTGTTTGCCCATCGCCGCCTGCGCGAGAAGCCGCCCTCGGGGGGCGTCAGCGTGTACCGCGAAAGCATCCCACTCGACGCGCAGCTGGTCGGCCCTGGACTCTGCCTGCTCGACGCGCTGGGCTGGAACGGCGTCGCGATGATCGAGTGTAAGCGGGAACAGTCGACCGGCCGGCAGGTGGTGATGGAGGTGAACGCGCGCTTCTGGGGTTCGCTGCAGCTGGCCATCGACGCCGGCGTCGACTTTCCGGCCCTCCTGGTGCGCTGCGCGTCAGGGGAGCGCGTCCCCCCAGTCTCGCACTACCGGGTGGGCGTGCGGAGTCGCTGGTGGTGGGGGGATGTGGACCACTTGTATCAGCGGCTCCGGCGCTCGGCGGCGGAGCTGCAGTTGGAGAACGGGGCCGGTTCCCGCCTCAGGGCGCTGCGCGACTTCCTGCGCATTGCCCCAGGCCGCGACCGCGCCGAAGTCTGGCGCTGGCGCGATCCCGCGCCGTTCATCGTGGAAACGCTCCAGTGGCTTCACCTCCTCGGCACCGGCTCGTCCGGCATCTGAGGCAAACGGGACCGCGGTGCACCCGGCGCACCGACCGCGTCATTCTGCAAACAGCCGGTGCCATACGGAGAAGCACAGCAACGCCCACAGGATCCCCTCGCGATTCTGCCGCCCCGTGAGGTGCTCGCGCTGCAAGGCCTCCACGACGGCGGGGTCGAAATAGCCGAGGCGCCGGTGGCGCTCCGGCGACAGCTCGTCGCTCAGCATGCCGCGCAGCTCGTGCCGGAGCCACGCTGACGTGGGACCGACGAAGCCACGTTTGGGCGCCCGCAGATGGGCGGCTGGCACGCGGGGGCGCAACGCGCGTCGCAGTAGCCGCTTGTTCCGCCACCACCGCCCGATCTTCACGCGCTGGGGCACGGGGAAGACCGCCTCCACCAGGACGTGGTCCACGAGGGGCACGCGGACCTCGAGCGAGTGCGCCATCGCCAACCGGTCGCTCAGCGCGAGGATGTCGTCGGGAAGAAACGTCATGTAGTCGAAATACAGGCCGGCGGCGAGGCCCGAGGGACACCCCTGAGCGCGAAACAGCTCCTCAAACCGCGCTCGTGCGGCGCCGCCGGTGATGTTGGCGCGCAGGCCTGGCGCGTATAGCCCCGGACGCTCGCCGTTCGGGAGCCGGCTCAGCAGGCTGAGAAAGCGGTCCGGAGCGCCCCCGGTGCCGGAGCGCAGGAAGCGTTTCAGGCGGTCGACGCCGAGGGTGCCGTCCCGGGGTTCGGGGAGCAGGCGACTGGCGGCGCTGGCGACTCGGCGCAGTCCCGCCGGCAGCTTCGCGTAGTGCTCGGCGGCGAGCAGGCCGATGTGCCGTCGGTACCCGGCAAACAGCTCGTCACCACCCGTCCCCGTCAACGCAACCTTGTACCGGCTCCCCACCGCCTGGGACAGGAGCCAGGTGGGGATCGCCGAGTCGTCGGCATGGGGCTCGTCCAAGGCCCGGACGATGGGCTCGAAGATGTTCCGCACGTCCGGGCGGATGTCGATGAGCGTGAGCTCCGCGCCGTACCGTGCGGCGAGGGTCCGAGCGAGACCCGTCTCGTCGGCCGCCGTCGCGCCGGAACCGAAGTACTGCGCCGTGAACGCGTGCGGCGGCGCCCCACCCGCCAGCGCCATGCTGGCGACGACGGCTGAGGAGTCGAGGCCACCGCTCAAGAACGCCGCCACAGGCACGTCGCTCACGAGGTGCGCCGCCACTGAATCGTCGAGCCACTCTCGCACCCGCACCTCGGGCTGGTGCGGCCCGGCACCCGGCGCCGGCGGAACTTGCCAGTAGCGGCGGACGGTGGTCTCCCCGGTCCGCCGCCACACGAGCGTATGCCCCGGCTCGAGCTTGCGCACGTCCAGGAATGGTGAAGCAGGAGCCGGGATGTACCCCAGCTGGAAGTACGCATCGAGGGCCTCCCAGTCGAGCGCCCGCGACGTCAGGCCCGCGGCGTGCAGCGCCTTGAGCTCGGAGGCGAAGGCGATCCCCCAGGGAGCGGTGAGGACATAGAGCGGCTTGATCCCAAACCGGTCGCGGGCCAGGAGCAACGTCTCCGCAGACGCGTCCCAAATGGCGAAGGCGAACATCCCGCGCAGGGGGGTGACGCAGTCGGGCCCGAGCTCCTCATACAGGTGCAGCACCGTCTCCGTGTCGCTGCGGGAGCGGACCGCGTGTCCGCGGGCGAGCAGACCACGACGAAGGTCTTGGTAGTTGTAGATCTCGCCGTTAAAGACGATCACCTTGGAGCGGTCTTCGTTGAAGATCGGCTGCTGGCCGCCACTCAGGTCGATGATGCTGAGGCGCCGCATTCCCAGGCCGACGCCGCCCTGGACCCAGAGTCCCTCGTCGTCCGGGCCTCGGTGCTGCATCGCCGTGCACATGCAGCGCACCAGCTGCGCTGACACGGGCTTGTCTCGCTCGCGATGGAGGATGCCGGCAATGCCGCACATGCCGCGACCAAGAGCAAGAGTAGCGCCACCCCCGCGTGCTCGGGCCTGACACACGCGGCCGCGCGCCGTGGTGCCACGGACCGGGTGGCCCCCCATGGTGGGCGCCTGGCCTTTCCAGGGTGTAGCGCCAGCGCGACAGCATCGGTCGCCGCGCCGTGCCAGCGCGACTCTTGCAACGCAGCCGGGGCACACGCATGGCACTCCGATCCTCGCTGTCGCGCACGTTGGCTGGCCGGCACCTACCGGCGCTCGACGGACTGCGCGCCATCGCCGTCTTCACCGTGATCGTCTACCACTTTGGGATCACCATCGTCCCCGGGGACCTGGGGGTAAGCGCGTTCTTCGTGCTCAGCGGGTTCTTGATCACCTGGCTCCTGCTCAAGGAGCACCGCGCGACGGGCACGATCTCGCTCCGCCAGTTCTACACGCGCCGCTCACTCCGCATTTTCCCGGCGTACTACGCGTTTCTCGCGGTGTCCTTCATGATCGATTACGCCCGCGGGCACGAATGGCCCCCGGGATTGACGCGGTCCGCCGTGTTTTACGTCGTCAACTACTACAACGCGCTGCATGGCCACCCGGTGACCTCAATTGCCCACGCCTGGTCACTCGGCATCGAGGAGCAGTTCTACCTCCTCTGGCCGCTGCTCCTGCTCGTGCTCTTGCGCGGCGGTGTCCCCCGTGCCGCCCGGGCCGTAGCAGTGCTCATCGTGGCCGTGGTGACGTGGCGGTGTGGCCTGTTCCTGGGACGCCACGTGGGCCAGGCGTACGTCTACAACGCTTTCGACACGCGCTTCGACAACCTCGCGGTCGGCTGTCTGCTCGCTCTGGGTGCCCAGGCCCCGGGGTTCCAGGGCGTCGCCGAGCGGTTGGGGCGATCGGCTCTCGCCCCGCTCGCCTCGCTGGCGCTCCTCGTCGTGTCGCGCACCGCCCTCGGTTCCACCTACCACTACACGTTGGGCTTCACGGTGGACGCCGTGCTCGTGGCCGTGTTCATCGTGCAGCTGCTGCAGCTGCACGGCTCCCCGCTCTGGTCGTGGCTGGAGTCGCCGCCGGCGCGATTCCTCGGAGTCATCTCGTACCCGCTGTACCTGTGGCATGTATGGGGGCTGACGGTGGGCCATCGCGTGCCGGTCGGCGGGTCGCTCGGCAAGTTCGTTGTTGGGGTCCTCGCGTGCATCGTGGCGGCGTGCGGGTCCTACTACGTCATCGAACGACCGTTCCTCGCCCTGAAGCGACGGTTCGAGCCACGCGCTGCGCCGCCGGCAGCGGCCGCCAGACGCGCCCACGCGGCCGAGACGCCGGTCTGAGCCGGGGAGCGCGGGGCCTCGGGAGTTGCTACACACCGTGGCTACGGCCCGCGAGAGCGGCCGCTCGAGCACCACGCCGAGTGTCACAGACGGCGCGACGTGGTGTGGTTGTCGCGCCGCACCTGGGGCGAGGTGGGGATTGGCTGAGCCGAGGTGAATATCTGCAACTCGTTGCACCATCTACAGTTGTGAATCAACGCCAGATGGCGCGCGGGGTTCGTCCGCCTCTTGCGGAGTAGGAGTAAATGAGCCGTCACCGAGCAGCGGGCGAATGATCAGGGCATCCAGGGCAGGGCGATGGGGTTCCGCAACCGCGTACGACGGGCGATCGCATCGCACGGGAACCGGAGTCCCCGGACGATCGGGTGAGGCTCCAGGCCGTGCGGCGCCGGACGGGCGCATCACCGACACGCCTCGCGCAGATGCCGGACGCCCACGGCGTGGGGCGCGGCGCGGCCTCGCTCTCCGATGAGTATGCGCGCGGTCCTGTCGCTTGCGCCGGTCGAGGGCGCCTCCTCCCGCGGGGCGGACGACGCCCAGGCAACTCGCACGTCCTTGCGGCACGCCCTCGAACTCGGGGCTGCGGCGTGGGACGGATTGCTCCCCCGGGCGGCGGCTCCCTTCGGCGGCTGGGCGTGGCATCGTGCCTGGACGGACACCGCGCTGGCAGGCGAGGTGAACGCCAGCGAGGCGCTGCTGCTCCACGGGACCGACGGCGCTCTCCGAGCCGTGCTTCCTGTCCTGTTGCGGCAGCTGCGGTTCCGGCGCGTGGCGGTGCGGGCGTTGACCTGGGCCAGCGGCGATGACGGTTGCCCCGATCACCTCGACGTGCTCGCCGACCCCGGTGCCGACCTCGGGGCTCTCGTGCCGGCGCTCGAGGCCATCCCGTGGCAGGTGGCGATCCTCTCCAACCTCGCGGCGGAGGCGCCCAACGCTGAGCGGCTCTGCGCAGCGCTCGCGCGTCGCGGGCACGCGGTACGACGCCGGACGCTGTGGGAGTGCCCCCATCTGGCGCTGCCGAGTGATTGGGACGCGTACCTCGCCACGTTGAGCCCGACCCGCCGCCAAACGGTGCGCCGCAAGGATCGCGGCTTGTGCCGCCGCCACGCCGTGACGCTGACCGACTATCCGCAAGAGCGGTTCGACGAAGGGTGGAGCCATCTGCTGCGCCTCCACGCACAGCGCTGGAAGGGCGAGGGCGCGTTCAGCAATCCCCGCTTGGAACAGCTACAGCGCCAGTTCGCCCAAGAAATGGCGCGGCAACAGCGGCTCTGGCTGTCGACGTTGGACGTGGACGGGGAGCCTGCAGCGGCCTGGTACGGGTTTTCCTCGGATGACACCGTGTACTTCTATCAGAGTGGCCGCGCGCCCCGCTGGGAGCGAGAAAGCGTGGGCCTCGTCCTGATGGCCCGGATGATCCGCCGGGCGATCGAGCGCGGGTACAAGTGGTTTGATTTGCTGCGCGGCGAGGACAGCTACAAGCGGCAGTGGACCCAGACTCAGCGCCTGACCCAGGAGATCGTGATCTTCCGGTCGGGGTGGAGCGGTCGCTGGATCAGCGCGTTGGACTGGGCCGCCGAGCTGCGCGGCCGGCTGTGGCCGCGCCCGCCGCACGATGGGGGTGTCGGATGAGGACCCGCGACGCACGAGCGGGGCGATGACTGAGCCGCGCACCGCCCGCGGGCGCGAGACGATCGTCGTCGTCTCCATCGACACCGAGGAGGACAACTGGCGGCCCAGCCGGAACGGCGTGACCGTCGAGAACATTGCTGAGCTCCGGCGGCTGGCGCGGCTCCTCGACCGCTGGGGCGTCCGGCCCACGTACCTCACCGCCTATCAGGTGGCGATTCGACCGCGCGCGGTGGAGACGTTGCGCGAGTGCTGCGCGGCGGGGCGCGCAGAGATCGGAGCGCATCTCCACCCCTGGAACACGCCGCCGCTCAGCGAACCGCTCGTGCCTCGCAACTCGATGCTGAAGAATCTGCCGGCCGGGCTGCAGCTCGCCAAGCTCGAGCATCTCACCACGGCGCTAGAGCAAGCGTTCGACTCCCGGCCCCGCGCGTTTCGCGCCGGGCGCTACGGCTTCGGGCGCGACACCGTCGCCGCGCTGCTGCGCTGCGGCTACCGCGTGGACAGCAGTGTGAGCCCCTTCGTCAATCTGGAGCGCATGGACGATGGCCCGAACTTCGTCGGCGCGCCGCTCGACGCGTATCGTCTCGCGCCGGACCGTGACGTGCGGCGCCCGGCCCCCGATGGCAGCCTGTTCGAGATTCCCCTGTCCCACGGCTTCACCCGTAAGCCGTTCGGCGTCTGGGACCGGGTGCGGCGGATGTTTGAGGCGCGGCCCTGGCGGTGGCTCCACTGTGCTGGGGTGGCCGCCCGCCTGGGGTTGGTGGACCGGCTCGAGTTGTGTCCGGAAGTGGCGTCGGTCGACGGGATGTTGACGCTGTCGCGCCAGTTGCTCGACCAGGGCGTCCGCCACCTCCAGCTGTCCTGGCACAGTCCGACGCTGCTCCCCGGCCTCAGTCCCTTCGCCGCGACGCCGGCCGATGTCGAGCGTCTGTACGCGTCCATTGCCACCTATCTCGAAGGCCTGGTGCGGATGACGTCGGTGCGATTTGCTACGATGAGCGAGGCCGCAGCCCTGTTGTGGTAACGCGACAGGCCTGGCGGGCGTGTGGCGGGAACGCCACGCCCGCAGGCTAGCGCTCGCCTGCGGACTCGCGCCACCGCCGCTACTCGGCGGCCAGCCCAGGGAGGGCGGTGGGAACGGTGCGCCCGACGCCTCGGTGCCCGCACGCCGCGCCGCCGCAGAACCCCCGTCCGCGAGCATCTCCGTGGCACACGCCCTGCGAGCCTGTGCGACAGAAACGCCCAGCCCTCACCGGTCGCCGGGCATGGTCCAAGGCCGGCCGCTCCCGCGCTGCGTGCGAGCGGTTCGAGCGTCCTTCACGCTGCGCGTCAGCAGAGACGCAGGGAAACCGACCACCGTGGTTAAGAGTGTCAGCAGCAACTGGGTGATCACGTTGGTCACGGTCGCCGCGGCGTACCTGCTCACCCCCTTCACACTCCACCGGCTCGGGGACGCCGGGTATGGTACCTGGAACCTGATCAACGCGATCACCGGGTACCTGGCGCTGCTGGTGCTGGGCGTGCCCATGGCGTCGGTGCGCTACTTCGCGCAACACGTGGCCGAGGGCGACGTTCCCAAGTTGAATGAGGCGATCGGGAGCTGCACGGCGCTGTACCTGCTGTTGGGAGCCGTGGCGTTGCTCGTTGGGGTGGGCCTGTATTTCTTCTTCGACGTCACCTACACCATCCCGGCGACCCTCAGCCGGGACGCCCACTGGGCCTTCGCCCTCACGGTGCTGTACGTGGCCGTCGGATTCATCGGGCTCCTTCCCAACGGCGTCCTCTCGGCGCATGACGACTTCATGCCCCGCAACATGATTCGCCTCGGCGGCGTCGTGCTGCGTGTCGTTTTAACGCTCGTGCTGCTGACGTTGCGGGCGTCGCTGACCGCCCTGGCACTCGTCCAGCTGGCGTGTCTCGCCTTCGATTTCTGGCTGTGTGGGTGGCTCGTGTTGCGGCGCTATCCCGGCACCCGGATCCGGCTGGCCGACCTCGACTGGGGCATGGTGCGGCGGATCCTCGGGTTCAGTGTCTACGTCCTGGTGCTGAACGCGGGCGCCCGCCTGTCGTTCGAGACGGACTCGCTCGTCATCGGGAAATTTCAGGACGTGAGCTCGATTCCGTACTTCACCGTCGCCAACAGCTTCATTCTCTACCTCATGGAGTTCATCATCGCGATCGCCGCCGTCGTCATGCCGCTGGCCACGCGGCTCAATACCCAGGGGCGCACGGCGGAGCTGCGCGAGGTCTTTCTCAAGTGGTCCAAGATCGCGCTCTCGCTGACGATGATGGCTGGATTGTTCCTGATCGTCCTCGGGCCGCGGTTCATCGCGTGGTGGATCGACCCGGCGTTCGAGAGGCCGGCGGGGCAGGTGCTCCAGATCCTCATGGTGTCGTACCTGGTGTTCCTCCCCGTGCGCGGGGTGTCGCTCCCGATCTTGATGGGGCTCGGCAAGCCGGGCTTGCCGACGATCGGGTTCCTCGCCGCCGGGCTTCTCAACCTCGGGCTGAGCATCGCGCTGGCCCGGCCGCTCGGCCTCGCCGGCGTCGCGATTGGCACGGCCATTCCCAACGTCCTGTTCGCCGCCCTCGTGTTGGTCCACGCCTGTCGGGAGCTGGAGACGCCGGTCGGGCAGTACCTGCGGTACGTGGTGCCGCGGGCGACGCTGGGTGCCCTTCCCGCGCTGGCGCTGTTGCTCTGGTTCAAGCTCGGCCTCGACGTCAGGAGTCTCGGTGAGCTGGCGGGTGCGGGCGTCGCCATGGTGTTGCTCTTCGGGGTGACCTGGGTGTTCTTCGTGTACCACAATGACCCGTACGTAGACTTGCGCGGCCGCTGGGCCGCGCTGCGAGTCGTGGGGCGACGGTGACCGCGTCGGTGGCGAGCGTCATGCTGGCGGCGCTGGTCGTGGCGCTAGCCGTCGAGCTCGGTGCGCGCTGGTGGCTCCAGCGGCGCACGGGCTACTACGTGTGGCCGCCGAGATATCGCCTCGAGTTGCGACAGTCCCCCGAGGTCAGCCCCCAGATCGAGCCTCGCGTGCGCTTCGAGATCAACGCCGACGGCGAGCGCGGCGGCGAGGTGGACAGGCAGGAAGCCGGGTTGCTACGGATCCTCGTCGCGGGCGGGAGCGCGGTGGAGTGTCTCGCGCTCGATCAGCCTACCAGTTGGCCGGGCGCGCTCGAGCGGTTGCTCAACGCGCCGGAGAACCGTCGCATCCTCGGCGCCCGCCGCGTGCACGTGGGCAACATCGGCCGGAGCGGAATCGGGTCCCGGGAGTTGGACTTGATCTTCGAACGCGTGCTGCCGCGGTACGGTCGCCTCGCAGGCATTGTGGTCATGGTGGGCGCCAGCGACATCCTGGGATGGCTCGAGCAAGGGACGCCAGCGTCGCTGGGGTCCGCCGCTGCGAGCGCGACGGGGACGTTCGAGTGTCATCCCGAGCAGCGATTCGGCTGGAGGCCGCGAGCGTGGGCCACGCTCGAGGTGGCGCGCCGACTCCGTCGGTCGTGGTGGCGGCCGCTCGACCTCCGGGATCCAGCCGGGGGTTGGATCGTGGCCGCTCGAACCATGCGCGCCCAGGCCAAGGAGCTGCGCACGAGCGTGCCCGACCCCACCCCGCCCCTGGAGCGCTTCACGTACCATTTCCGGCGCCTCCTCCAGCGGGCCCAGGCCCACGCGGACCGCGTGCTGGTGGCGCGGCAGCCATGGTTCGAGAAGGAATACACCGCCGAGGAGGTCGCGCACTTCTGGCATGGCGGTCTCGGCAAGGCGTGGAAGGAGAGGATCACCGTCTATTATTCCCTGCCGGTCATGAACCGCTTGATGGGTCTCCTCGACGCTCGCGCCGCCGCCGTCGCGGACGAACTCGGGATCGAGCACCTCGACTTAAACCGCTCGCTGGCGCCCAGCCTCACGCACTACTTCGATTCCTTCCACTACACGCCGGCAGGCGCGGCCGTCGTCGCGCGCGCGGTCGCCGCGGCCTGGGTGCACCGTCCGAGGGCTCCGGGGGGATCGGTGGCACGGCCCATCGCAGAGTCGGCGGCCCTGTAGACGGAACCAGGCGCCTACCGGCTTGGAAAACTGTCAAACGGGTCTACGCGCTGCCTCGGCCACTGGCGGCCAGCGCTGGCGACCCCTCGGCTGGAGCGATCCGCAGGACGGCGAGAACGGCGTCCGCGATGCGGTCGATGTCTTCCGGACTCAGCTCCTGATGGATCGGCAACTCCAGGCAGTGACGGCGCCAGCCCGCGACTTCGGCTGCGAGGTCTGCCGGGCAACTCGGATGCGCCACATCCCACAGATTCACGCTCTGCACTCCTCGTCGCTCGAGGTCCCGCTGAAATCGTGGCTTGTCCGGAACCATCACCGGCAGAAACAGCGGACAGACCCCCGAGGGCAGTTCAGTCCATGGTAGTGGGAGATGACCCTGCAGGTGGGCTACGAGCCGCATGAAGTTCCGCCGCCGCCGCACGACGATCTCCGCTGGATCGATGAACCGCATGAGCCCGGTAGCCCACGCCGACGCGCCATATGCCAGGAGGCGCGGATCCCAGAGCGCTCCACCCGAACTTATCGTCTGCGTACGGTCCCACCGCAGCGCCCTCCGGATCCAGCGCGAAACCCGGGTGAGCCATTGCTCCACCCGCCCCCAGGGGGACGCCTGCAGGCCATTGTGGAACAGGTCAAGCGATTGCACGAGCGTGGACGCGAGGGGCGCTGGCGGCAACGACACTGGAGGACGGGCCTGCTTGGTCAGCAAGAAGCCGCCGTGCGGGAGGGGAGCCGTCTTGTAGACGGAGAACAGGGCCAGGTCTCCAACCGACCCCAGCCAGGTGCCATGCGCGCGGCTGAACAACGCCAGCGCACAGTCCTCAATAAGCCGCAGCCGGTGGGCCTCACAGAAGGCCCGGATGTCGTCCAACGGCTGCGGAAACCCGAAGTAATGGATCACATACAGCGCCGACACCGTGTGGTCCAACTGGCGTCTGGCGTGTGCGAGGTCGATCAAGAGGCGCTCGGTGAGCCGGTAGTAGCGCACGCGATAGCCGGCGGTCAGCAGGGTCTCGATCTCCACGCCCTGGTGATATGTCGGAACCAAGATCGTACTGCCGTCTGGAAGGCCGAGGCTCGGCAAACCGTGATACAGGGCCACGCGACCGCTGAACGTCCACGTTCCGGCTGGTGCGCTGAATGGGTACCACTGTTGCCACTTCGTGCGCCGACGCGGCAACCGCCAGAAATGAGCCCCGGTTGGATATACGGGCACCTGCGCATCGCGTGCGTTCATGCAGGTGCCCATCGCGCGCGGAACCAGCGCGCCGCTTGCTGCGCGCCTGGAATCCGCTTCGCGTGCTCCCGAAGCCCGTAGCGGATCCAGTAGGCGTAGCGACCCGCGGCGGAGGGCGAGAACAAGAGCACGCGGTAGTGACGCCGCAAGCACGGCGCCCAATCACTCTTCCACGTCATGTTCTCGGCCAGGAAGTCCAGCGCCGCGAACCCATGGTCGCTGCCGTACCGCAGGATGCGGGCGGTGAGCAACTGCCCCGGCGCATAGGGCGAGAAGCCGGGGTCATACGCGGTCTTGAGCATAAACAGGGTGCGACCGTGGGTCCGGATCAACTGCGCGGCCACCGTGCGTCCGCCGACGGACAGGGTCGCGACCCACGTCTCCTGGGGCGTCAGCGCCGTGAGGCGGTCGTAAAATGCCCGAGCACTCGCCCGTTGCCCGATGGCCGTGCCGCGTTCACCTTTCCAGCCGCTGGCCTCGAGGGCGTAAAAGATGTCGAGCGCCCGGCGCTGCTCGGGGCCCTCCTGCGCGACGGCGAACGTGACTTCGCCCAGCTGCTGCAGCCGACGCTCGCGGTTCCGCAAGTTCGACTTGAACTTTCGCTTCAGGCCCTCGTCCCAGGGAGCCGGTGGCGGGGGCAGCGGACGCCACGGCGATGCGAACGTCTCTTCGACGACGTGCCTCCACCGCCGTTCGGCGGCGACCGTGAGCGCCGCCCGCAGCGTGGGCGAATTCTCCGGGAGGTACTCCAACCGGATGACATCCCACTCCGCCGCTTCGCACAGTGCGCCACACAGATACGCCGGGATGTCAGGACGGTCGCAGGCCGCGAGGACTTCGAAGCGGGGAGTCTCGACGTTCGTGAGCGACTGGAGCACGACCGTGCGGCGCCCCCCCCAGGATTCGGTACCACTCTGGAACGCGCCCAGGCCGACCAGCGTATCCCCTTCGCGTACGCACGCGAGCAGCGGCTCCGGGGGGTGGAACGCGTGAATCCAGGCGGCGACCCAGGCCTCGTCGACGAACGGCGCGCTGTCCGGGTGGTGCGCGAGGAGCTGGCGCCAGCCAACGCAATCCGTATCGGCAAGGCCCACCCACTCGCCGAGGGCCGTCGGCGCTCCAGACCCGACTGCCCGCGGACGTGCGTTCGCCACAACCGTGGCCTGGGGAGGCGCAGGCGCTCCCATAATGCCCCTCTCGTGTGTGGTGCGTCGACGACCGATCGCTTGCCGACCGTCTGTTCGCAAGAGCGGGACCGTGGCGCTGCCGCGCCGCAGGGCGTCGCGCCAAGGTGTTCGCGGACGTTCGTTGTTGCGTTCCCGCGGCGCTGTTGGATCGGCGCCACGTCGCTCACAGCACTGCCCGCCGTTGGGCGCCCGCGCGCCTGCGCGCCTTAGCGGCACGGATCTTGGTGCTTCCGAATCCCGTGCTGGTCCTCCATATCATCGCTCCGGGGACGGTCGGGGGTCTCGAGCGCGTCGTCCAGCTGCTGGCCCAGGGCCAGGCGCAGCGCGGCACGGAAGTGCACGTAGCCGCCGTGCTGGACGACCCCGCGGCCGCTACCCCGCTGCTTGAGGCCTTGGCGGCGACGGGGGTCGTGGCTCATCGGATTGGGGGGCGCGGCCGCGCTTATTGGCGCGAGCGCGGCGCGACGCGTGAGTTGTGCCGCCGGTTGCGGCCCGATGTGGTGCACACCCACGGGTATCGGCCCGATGTCCTCGACGCGGGCGTCGCGCGACGGCTGGACATTCCGATCGTCACCACGGTTCATGGTTTCACGGGTGGTGATTGGAAGAACAGACTGTACGAGCGGCTGCAGCGCCGCGCCTATCGGGGGTTCGACGCCGTGGTCGCCGTGGCGGGTCCGCTTGCCGCAGAGCTCGTCCGGGCCGGTGTCCCAGCTGCTCGGGTTCACCTCGTGCGCAACGCGTGGCACGAGACGATCCCCCTGCTTGACCGCGCGCACGCCCGTCGCGCGCTGGGAATCCCTCCGCACGGATTTCACGTCGGCTGGGTGGGCCGCATCAGCTCGGAAAAGGGTGCGGACGTCCTGGTCGACGCCCTGGCATACCTAGGAGACCGCCCCCTGATGGTATCGATCCTCGGAACCGGCCCCGAGCGGGCCCCGCTCGAGCGGCGCGCCCGCGCGCTGGGGGTAGCGGCGCGCATCCGTTGGCACGGCGCGATGACGGACGCCGCTCGACTGTTCGCCGCGTTCGATGTATTCGTGCTGAGCTCACGCACTGAAGGCACGCCGATCGTGCTATTCGAGGCGATGGCGGCGGGCGTGCCCATCGTCGCGACCCGGGTCGGCGGTGTCCCGGACGTAGTCTCGGCGGCGGAAGCCAAGCTCGTTCCCGCCGACGACCCGAGCGCCCTGGCGGCGGCCATTCGCGCGGTGCAGGACGCGCCAGCGACGGCCGCGTGGCGCGCGGGCGCGGCACGGGCTCGCCTGGCGCAGGATTTCGGCGTCGCCCCGTGGCTGGAGCGATACGAAACGATTTACGCCGCGGTGCGCCGCCGGGCCCTGGCCGCGGTGGGGGCGTGATGCTGCCGCGCTTGCTGCTGGCCCTGGCTGCGGCCTTCGGCGTGTATACCTATCTCGGCTACCCCGCCATCCTGACGTTGGTGAGCGCGCGACGCCGGTCCTCGCGCCCGCGGCACGGAGACGATCCGCCCGAGCAATGGCCCCGCATCAGCATCGCGCTCCCGGTCTACAACGAGGCAGCGGTGATTGGCGGGACGCTCGGGGAGATCCTCGCCGCTCCCTACCCGGTCGATCGGCGCCAGATCCTCGTGGTGTCGGATGCGTCCACCGACGGGACCGACGCAGTCGTCGCGGGCTTTCGCGACCGCGGGGTGGAGTTGCTCCAGCTGCCGCAGCGACAGGGCAAGACCGCGGCGGAGAACGCGGCACGGTGCCACCTCACGGGCGCGATCATCATTAACACCGATGCGTCCGTGCACATCCACCCCGGGGCCATCAAGCACCTCGTCGCCGCGCTGCGCGATCCCGACGTGGGCGTCGCCTCGGGGCGCGACGTGAGCGTGGCCAATTTGGAGGCGCACCCCAATGCCGGTGAGGAAGCGTACGTGGGCTATGAGATGTGGGTGCGCGACGCGGAGACGACCACCGGCGGGATCGTGGGCGCTTCGGGGTGTCTGTACGCGATTCGTGCGGCGCTGCACGCGGGCCACGTGCCGGAGGCTCTGAGTCGCGACTTCGCCGCCGCGCTCACCGCCCGGGAGCACGGCTTCCGCGCTGTATCCGTTCCGGAGGCGGTGTGCTTCGTGCCGCGCGGTGCGTCCTTGCGCCAGGAATATCGGCGCAAGGTGCGCACCATCACGCGCGGTCTCGGCACCCTGGTCTGGAAGCGCACGCTCTTGAATCCGTGGCGCTACGGCGTGTTCGCGTGGATGCTGTTCAGTCACAAGGTGTGCCGCTGGCTCGTGCCGTGGGCGCTCCTGCTCGGGCTCGGCGCCCTCGCCGCCGCCGCCCCCGCGGCAGGCTGGGCCCGAGCCGCGCTCGCCGGCTGCGGGGTGTGCGGGGCGCTGGCCGCGATCGGCTGGCTGTGGCCGGAAGGGAAGCGCACACCGCGGCTCGTCGCGCTGCCCGCGTACGTGGTCGCGGGCAATGTTGCGGTGCTGCACGCCTGGGTGCGAGTGCTGGTCGGCGCGCGCGCGCCGGTGTGGGAACCTACGCGACGGGGCGCCGTGCCGGCGCGCTGACGCCCGGCATTACAAGGCGCCGCGCCCGAACAGCATCACGGGCACCGTGCGCACCATGATGCGAAGATCCTCGGGTGGCGACTGGCGCCGGATATACTCGAGGTCCAGGCTGAGCTTGTTGCGGACGTCCTCCACCGAGCGATCGTAGCCCAAGTTGATCTGCGCCCACCCGGTGATGCCGGGCCGCACCCGTTGGCGGCGCTGGTAGCCTTCGATCTGCTCGCGCAGGTACACAAAGATGGCGGGCTGCTCCGGGCGTGGTCCCACGATGTTCATATCGCCCAACAGGACGTTCACCAGTTGCGGCAGCTCGTCCAACCGGAACTTCCGCAGCACGCGCCCGATCGAGGTCACCCGCGCGTCGCCCTGGCTCGCCCACACCGCGGCATCGCCTGTCGCCGGCTGGACGCGCATGGAGCGGAACTTGAACATCGTGAAGGGCTTGCCCCCAAGGTCGAGCTGGCGCCGGGTGTTGCCGCCCGCCCGCGACAGCGCCCGGCGGTCGAGGCCGATGCGCGTCTGGGTGAACAACACCGGGCCGCGCGATGTGAGTTTGATCAACAGCGCGATCAGCAGCATGAGCGGGAGCGCGAGCACGAGGCCCGCGGCGGCCACCAGCACGTTGAGCAGCCGGCGCGCGGCGTGTTCGCGATCGCGCGGGCGCAGCGATGCGGTGAGCGAAAGCGCGACCGAGCGTCGCGCCGTGTCGAACGTGAGAGAGGTTGCCATGACCGCTCGTAATTGCAAGCTCCGTACCCGGGCCACTCACGTGTTTGCGGGGTGTGCTGTGAACGCGCCACATGGCGCCGCGGCCTCGGTCGTAGGAGGGCCGCGACGCGGGCGTGCTGACGGTGTGGCGGATTTAGGGAACCGGTGTGCCGGCCGGGGCGTCGACGGCGAAGAAAAACCGCGTGCCCCATCCCGGACGGGTCTCGACGTGCAATTCGGAGCGCATGGCGCGCACCAGTTTGCGGCAGATGGCGAGCCCCAGGCCAGAGCTGGAGAACTGCTGGCGCAGGCCGGACGACGCCTTACGGAACGGCTGAAACACTGACTCGATCGCGCCCGCGTCGAGTCCCGGGCCCGTGTCGCGGACGGAGAACTCGAGTTGGGTGGGCGTGAGGGGGCGCGCCGCGATTTCGACGAACCCGCTGTCGGTGTACTTGACGGCGTTCGTGGCGAGGTTCAGCAGGACGCGGGACAACGCGCGCGCGTGCCCGACCCGACGCTCGGGGACCGGGTAGCCGAATCGCACATCGAGCCCATGCTCCTCGGCGAGCGGCTGGATCATGCTGCGCACCGAGCCGAACATCTCGACCACGGAGAACGGCGCAGGATCGCGCTCGACCAGGCGGACACCGCCGCGGGCCAGCTCGAGCACGTCACTCGCGGCCGTGCACAAGCACAGGGCCGCACTGTAGATCAGCCCCAGCTGACGGCGCTGCGTCTCGGTGACCGCGCCGCCCTGGCCCTGCTGCATCGCCTCCGCGAGAAACAAAATCGACGTCAGCGGGGAGCGCAGGTCGTGCGCCATCTCGACGACCAGCTCGAGCCCGTTGGGACCGGCGAGACAGGCGCTGAGATCGGGCGGCTCGAGGTCCGGCTGAGGCGCGCGGGCCGGTTGCGGCCGCCACTCGAGTTGCTCCGCCGTGTTGGTTCTCATCCTAGGGCTCCTTCCCCTCTCACGAGGCGGCTCGCATGGCGTCCACGGGCTCGAGCGCGTCCGGTGACGTGGTTGCCTCGGCGGCGTCCGCCGGCGCCGCTGGCTCCCGCTCCACCACCCAGCCTGCCGTGGGGCTCCGCTGCAGGCTGTGACGTTCCATCAGTCGGTACAGCGTGGTGCGGTCGACGCCCGCGATCCGGGCAGCCTTCGACATGTTCCCCCCGGCGCGGTTCACGAGCCACGTCAGGTACTGCCGTTCGAACTGCGTGATGACGCGATCGCGGGCCGCGTGGTAGCTCTCCTCGAGCAGCGTGGCCACGAGCGCCGCGGGGTTGGCCCCGGTCTCGGGGGCAGCAGCGTCTCCGGTGAGCTGCAGGTGCTCGGGACCAATCGACGTCCCCGGTTCCGCAACGACGGCCAGGTGCTCGACCACGTTCTGCAACTCGCGCACGTTGCCGCGCCACGGATACGCGCACAGCGCGCGGAGCGCGGCGTCCGTCAGCTTGGGGAACGGCGCCCCTTTGCTGCGGTGCCGGACCCAGTACGTCGAGAGGAAATACTCGGCCAGCAGGGGAATGTCCTCCGGCCGCTCCCGCAGCGCGGGCACCTGGATCGGGACCACGCGCACGCGGTAGTACAGGTCTTCCCGCAGCGTGCCCGCCTTCACGGCCGCCTCGGGATCGCCGTTCGTCGCCGCGATGAAACGAACATTCACGACCGCGTCGGTCGTTTCACTGCCCACGCGGCGCACCACGCCATCCTGGATCACCCGCAGCAGCTTCGCCTGGATCGGCTTCGACATTTCGATCAGCTCATCCAGAAACAGCGTGCCGCCATTGGCCGCCTCGAGCAGGCCGGGCTTATCGCGCACTGCGCCGGTGAAGGCTCCCTTGCGGTGCCCAAACATCTCTGACTCGAGCAACCCCTCGGGGAGCGCCGCGCAGTTGACCGCGACGAACGGCCGGCTGGAGCGGCGGCTGTGATGGTGGATGAACTGCGCGATCATTTCCTTGCCCGTACCGCTCTCGCCGGTGATGAAGACCGACGCGTCGGTAGGAGCGACCTTGCGGGCCAGGTCGACGGCCCGGCGGAACGCGGGCGCCGTGCCGAGCAGCGCGATCTTGTCCGAGTGCACGTGCCGGCGCTCGAGCTCGCCCTGCTGCGCGCGTGTCTCCCGGGCGACGAGCAGCGTGTGCACGGCGCGCCCGATCAACACCTGGAGGTGCGTGGCCGAGAACGGCTTCGGCAGGTAGTCGAACGCCCCTTGCCGCAGCGCCTCGACGCTCGAATCCACGCTGGGATTCCCGGTCATGACGACGACGACGGTATCGCGGTTCGTGGCGAGGGCCGCGCGCAACAGCACGAGGCCGCCCACCTGCGGCAGGTAGAGATCGACCAGCAGGATGTCGAAGGCGCGACGGCGCAGGAGGTCAAGGGCCTCTTGGCCGCGGCCGCTGACGGTCACGTCGTAGCCGTCTTGGCGGAGCACGCTGGCGCAGCTCTCGCGCAGCGTGTGCTCGTCATCCACGATCAGCACCCGGATCTGGGCCTTCACCTCGGGTCCGATCGGTAGCAGCGCCGCGAGGTTCTGCGCCTCGTCGGGCTCGCTGGCCCAAGGGGCCTTGTCCTGGGTAACCGGTATCGACATGGCGCTCATCCGAAAGTGGTTTCGCGCTCTCTCCTACGCAGGGTTCGGGCCACGCTGTCGCGACCTCGCAGCACCGCCTGCGCGCGACCGTGGCGCACCAACCTGCGTCACCGGCCGTGGGCGGGTGCACCGATTTGCGGCGGTTCGGCCGGTGTGGCGCGCCCTGGTGTGGCTGGCTCGCGGTATCGGACTTGCGACTGTGCCGGGAGCTAGCGCCTCATGCCCTAACCAGATCGGAGCCGTAATGATCATGACCCCGAACGACCAGCCTGGGGCTCTCGTCGCTGCCCCCCCGCCGCTGCCCCCGCGTCCGGGCCCGCTGGCCTTGGTCGAGCCCCCGTTTGACGTCGACGGGGGCCTCGATTGGCGACGGGTCGGAACGGCGGTGCTGCGGTTCAAATGGCTGATTCTCGTGGCCACCCTGCTCGGCGGCGTGGTGGGGGTCGCGGCGACGTGGTTCCTGAACCCCGTCTACGTGGCGCAGGGGACGATCTGGATCGATGAGACGGGACGGGCCGACGGCCGCGCCGCCGACCGCGGTCCGATCGGGCCGGGCCAGCTGCTGGATCGCGAGTCCTGGGTGGACCTGCTCCGGTCCTTCGCGGTGTTGGACTACGTGGTCCGCTCGCAGCGGCTCTTCCTCACCGCGCTGCCGTCGGACAGCACGGCGCTCGCGACGTTCAGCGTCGCGGAGCATTACCGGCCGGGCGAGTACCAGGTGACGGTCGATTCAGCGGGACGCTACACCCTGGCAGACGCGACCGGGCGCACGCTCGAACGCGGAGCCGTGGGAGACTCGATCGGGGCCCGGCTCGGGTTCGCCTGGGTCCCGACGCGCGAGGCGCTGGGGCCGGGGCGCGTGCTCCGGCTGGGCGTCGCCTCGATTCGCGAAGGGGCGCGCCGCTTGGATGAGGCGCTGGACATTCGGGCCGATCCCAACGGGAACTTCCTGCACCTCGAGTTCCGGGGCACCGACCCGGTGCGCATCACCGCGATCGTGAACGGGGTGGCCGAACGCTATGTCGAGGTGGCGGCCCAGCTCAAGCGCGAACGGGTGTCCCAGTTGGCGAAGATCCTCGACGACCAACTCGCGTCCGCGCGCGACAATCTGCGCCAGGCCGAGGCCGCGCTCGAGCGCTACGGCGTGCGGACCATCACGCTGCCGTCCGGCCAGGCGCCCCAGGGCACGGACCGGGTCCCCGCCGTCGGATCATTCTTCGAGGTGCAGCTCGAGCGCGATTCATTGCGACGGGACCGCGAGGCGTTGCAACAGGTCATCGCGCAGGCGCGCGATTCGGGCCTCTCGGCCAGCGCGCTCCAGACGATTGCGGCCGTGCAGCACGACCCCAACCTCACCCAAGCGCTGAAGGAGCTGGTGGCCAAACAGGCCGACCTGCGCGTCCTGAAGTACCGCTACGCCGACGCGTACCCGCCGGTGCAACGGCTCACGGCGGACATCGCGCACCTCGAGCGGGAGACGATCCCGTCACTGGCCCAGGTGCTCGTGGGCGAGCTCAGCGCGCGCGAGAGCGCGGTCGGGCGGCGGATCGACACCAACAGCCGCGATCTGCGCCAGATCCCGGCGCGGGTGCTCGAGGACGCACGCTTGCGACGCGCGGCGACGCTCGCCGAGAACGTGTATACGACGCTGCAGCAGCGCTACGACGAGGCGAAGCTGGCCGAAGCGAGCACGATCCCCGATGTGCGGGTCCTCGACTCGGCGGTCGTCCCGCAACGGCCGGTGCGCAACACGGCGCCGCGCGTCATCCTAATGGCGCTCGTCGGGACGTTTGGTCTCGCCGTCGTGGGCGCCGTGTTGCGCGATCGGGCGGACCCACGGGTGCGCTATCCCGACCAGGTCTCCCGCGAGATGGGGCTCCCGATCCTCGGCGCGCTGCCGCACGTCACGCGGCGGGAAGAGCGGGACCGCACCGGGCGGATGGCGGAGGACGTCGCCCAGTTGGTCGAAGCCCTGCGCGGCACCTGTCTCAACCTCGTGTACGCCTATGGGGCGGCGGGCCCCATGCTCGTGACAGTGACGAGCCCCGGACCGGGGGAGGGCAAGTCGTTCCTCACGGCGAACCTGGCCCGCACCTTCGCCGAGGGGGGACACCGCACGCTCCTCGTGGACGGGGACATCCGACGCGGGGTGCTGCACCGCCGCCTGTCGGCCCGGCGGCGACCGGGACTAACGGACTGCCTGCGGGGCGAGCTGTCGTTCGACGCGATCCTGCAGCAGACTGCCTACCCGCTCCTCACGCTGATCGGCTGCGGCACCCGGGTCCACAACGCGCCCGAGCTGCTAAACTCGCAGGCGATGGCCCAGCTGATCGCGCGGGCGCGTGGCGTCTACGATGTGATCCTGATCGACAGCCCGCCGCTCGGCGGCGGGGTGGACCCCTTCATCCTCGGGACCCACACGGGGAGCCTGCTCTTGGTGCTCCGGACGGCGCAGAGCCACCGCGATGTGGCGGCGGCCAAGCTGGAAGTGCTGCGGCGCCTCCCGGTGCGGCTGCTCGGCGCCGTGCTGAACGACATCCCCCGGGGAGCGGGGTACCGCTACTACGCGTCGTATTCGTATTACCTGCCGGGCTACGAGGCGGAGGACGAGCACGCGACCGGCCGGCCGTTGGCGAGTTAACCGGTCGCCGCCCCGCTCACCTCAAAGCGTCGAATCCAGCCCCCCCCTTCCGCTCTCCCGGTGCGCAGGGCGGCTGAGGCGCGCCCCAACAGCTCCACCGGCTCGATCGGCGCATACCCCATATTGGCGACCGCCTCGTAGCCGAAGCGCATACCCCGCGGGGTCACCCCCCCGCCGGGGCTCGGGTCGAGCGCGACCTGGAGCGAGCCTGCGAGGCGCTCCGCCAGGCGGCGCGCACCGGACGCGTCCGTCCCCGGCGCCAGTACCGCAAACTCGGTCGAGCCCAAGCGACCGATCACGTCGGAGCGGCGGGCGGTGGCCTGGAGCACGTGAACGCCGCGTCCCACGACGTCGGTCGCTCCCCCGGGAGCCGCGCCGGCCCCTGCGGGATCGATCGCCAACACGACGCACGCAATCGCGGCGTGGTCACGGACCGCCTGCGAACTGAGCTCGCGGGCGCGGCGCGCGAGGCCCTGGCGGTTGTACAACCCGGTTTGCAGGTCGAGCAATCCCTCGGTCCGCGTGCGGTCGGCCTCGAGCTTGGCGCGGATGTAGACGCTCGCCTTGAGCACGATTTCATCGTGGTCATGCGGCGGCGCGATGCACTCCCAGGCACCCGCGCGTAACGCGGTCAGCCGTTGCTCTCGGGTAGCGGGTTCCGAAAACGCGAGCAAGATCGGCGTCGTACTCGTGAGGCGGCCGTCGCCTAGCAGCGCGCGGCACAACTCGATGCCCGTCATGTCAGGCAGCTCGGCAGCGATGATGATCACGTCGGGCCGGGCGGCTTGGGCGCGCTCCAGCGCGTGTCGGGCTGTGCGCTCGCGCAGCACGACGTACCCTACCTGCTCGAGCAGGCGGGCGAGCCACTGGGTGCGTTCCTCGCGATCATCGGCGAGAAGCGCCAGGGACAAGCCGTTCGGTGACGTGTCGTCGCTCATGCAGGAACTCCCCCCCACGGTTTCCACCGATGCGACCGGGCGCCAGGGTGATCTGCCTGCAAGCTCGGGGCCGTAGCGCGGTGCGCGCGCGCCGCCTGCCGCGGAGCGGGCGGCGCGCTCGGAATGCAGCGTGAGCGCAACGGAGTGACGCCCCGGCGCGGCCCGGGCGGCCCCTCGGGGGCGCCTGCTAAGCCGTTGTCGGCCCGTGCGCTAGACGCGTGCGACGGGAGGGGTACGCGGGTCAGGCCTCAAACTTGAAGGGACAGAACGCCCGAGCGAGCGCGTAATCGGTGAGGAATGGCGCATGCTATGCAAACGCTGTGAAGCCCAAACCGGAAGCAGTCCGACGCGACCCCACGCCGCCGAGCGCTATCAGGCGCTCCGGTGCGATCGGTGCGGCGCGGCGATCCTCACGCTCGCAGGCGTAGTTGTGGGCGTGGGCGACCATATCCTGGCCGAACTGGCCCGATTCGGACTCGCGACCCGCGGCAAACCGCTGCTCAAACCCAAGCGTAGGGGGGCCTGACCGATGTGTGGTATCGTGGGCTACGTCGGATCACGCGACGCCACTCCGGTCCTGTTGGACGCCCTCGCGCGGTTGGAGTACCGCGGCTACGACTCGGCGGGCGTCGCCGTGCTGAATGGCGGAGGCGTCGAAACCCGGAAGCTCGCCGGCCGCATCGGGGGGCTGCGCGACCTGCTCGCGCGCTCCCCGCTACGCGGTCATTGCGGCATCGGCCACACGCGCTGGGCGACCCACGGCGCCCCGAACGAGCGCAACGCCCACCCGCACGCGGATTGCACCGGCACCCTGGCCCTGGTGCATAACGGGATCATCGAAAACGCGGAGCTGCTGCGCGCGCGCCTGGCGCGCACGGGTCACCGCTTCGCCACCGACACCGACACCGAGACGCTGACGCACCTGATCGAGGACACCCCCGGCGCGACCCTGGAGGAGCGGGTCATCGCGGCGCTCCCCCACGTCGAAGGGACCTATGGCCTCGCGATCGTCGCCCAAAACGATCCCGGGAAGATCGTCGTGGCGCGGCGTGGCTCGCCGCTCCTCATCGGCGTGGGGGAGGGCGAGTTTCTCGTCGCCTCCGATGCCAATGCCGTGTTGCCGCATACCCGCTCGGTGGTGTACCTCAACGATGGTGACATCGCGGTTCTCACCGCCGCGGGGTACCGCGTCCTCGATGGCGACGCGCGCGTCCAGGCGCGCGCCGTGGACGCCATCGCGTGGGATCTCGAAACGCTCGGGCTCGGCCCCTACGAGCACTTCATGCTCAAGGAAATCTGCGAGCAGCCCGACACCGTGCGGGCGACGCTGCGCGGGCGCCTGCTGCCCGCCGACGGCGACGCGCGTCTCAACGGACTCAACCTCCCGCCGGCCCGGTGCACGCGGGTCCGGCGCATCGTGATCATCGCCTGCGGCACCTCGTGGCACGCGGGCCTCGTGGGACGCCACGTGCTGGAAGAGCTGGCCGGCATTCCGGTGTCAGTCGAGTACGCCTCGGAATACCGCTACCGCAAGCGGGTGCCGTTCCCGGGGACGCTCACGGTGGCCATCTCGCAGTCGGGGGAGACGGCGGACACGCTGGAGGCGCTGCGCGCCGCGAAGGCCGCGGGCTCGACGGTGATCGGGATCGTGAACGTCGTGGGCTCCACCATCGCCCGCGAAGCGGATGGCGGGATTTACCTGCATGCGGGCCCGGAAGTAGGAGTGGCGTCCACCAAGGCGTTCACCTCGCAGCTCGCCGCGCTGCTGCTGTTGGCGCTGCATCTCGGCCGGGCGCGCGGCCTGCCGCTCGCGGCGGGACGTCAGCTCGCCGAACAGCTCGCGGCGTTGCCGGACTTGGTCGCGCGCACCCTCGAGCTCGAGCCGGAAGTACGGGCCCTCGCCGCGCACTACGCCGACGCGCCCAACGCCTTGTACCTGGGGCGCGGCGTCAACTTCCCGGTGGCCCTCGAGGGCGCCTTGAAGTTGAAAGAGATCTCCTACATCCACGCCGAGGGCTACCCGGCCGCGGAGATGAAGCACGGGCCCATTGCCCTGATCGACGCCAACATGCCGGTGGTGTTCGTCGCCCCGAAGGATGAGGTGTACGCGAAGGTGCTCTCGAACATGCAGGAGGTTAAGGCGCGCGGCGGTCGCATCATCGCCGTCACGAGCCAGGGGAACGGCGATCTGCGGCACCTCGCGGACCACCAGCTGCGCGTGCCGGCGTGCGCGCCGCTCCTGTCGCCGGTGCTGACGGTGATCCCGCTGCAGCTGCTCGCCTATCACATCGCCTTGCTGCGAGGGTGCGACGTGGACCGCCCCCGCAACCTGGCGAAAAGCGTAACGGTGGAGTGACGATGAAACCGCTCGTGCGACTGCTGTTCGTAGGCTGCACCCTGGGACCCCTCACCGCGTCGGCGCAAACCACCGGCGCACGGAGCGCCCCGTCCTCCGCGACGCTCAGCGGCGAGTTCCAGCTGGGAGACCGGGTCCAGCTCCAAGTGGAGGGGGATTCCCTGTTCACCGCCACCTTCACGGTCGGGCCCGGACCGGCGCTCACGCTCCCGGCGATCGGCGCGATCCCGCTCGCGGGTGTGCGGCGCGCCGACGTCGAGCCTTATCTCCGCCAGGCGCTCGCACGCTACCTGAAGGACCCCGTGGTGCACGCCAAGGCGCTCATCCGGCTCGCGATCATCGGAGAGGTCGAACATCCGGGCTTCTACTCCGTCCCCGTGGACGCCGTGCTCGCCGACGCCCTGATGCAGGCGGGCGGACCCACCCGCGAGGCCAGGGTGCCGGGGGTGCGCGTGGAGCGTGAGGGCCAGTCCATCCTGCAAGGGGATTCGCTGCAACGGGTGTTGGCGCATGGACTCACCGTGGACCAGGTGGGCCTGCGGGACGGGGATCGGTTCGTGGTGCCGCGCCAACACAACGGGGAGACCCCGTGGCGGATCCTCGGCCTCCTCGTCCTGCTACCGACGGCGATCTACGGCGTCACGCGAGCGTTCTGAATCCATGCGCCTCGTGTCGGTCGTCGGTGCGCGGCCCAATTTCGTCAAGCTGGCGCCGGTGGATCGGGCCCTCGCCCCGCGCCCCGACGTGGAACACGTCATCGTGCATACCGGCCAGCACTACGACCCCGAGATGTCGGCCGCGTTCTTCGAGGAGCTGTGGATCCCGGCGCCTGACTACAACCTCGGCGTCGGCTCCGGCTCGCACGCGAGCCAGACCGCCGCCGTGATGGAGCGGCTCGAACCGGTGCTCGCCCGCCTCCGGCCCGATCTCGTCCTCGTATACGGCGACGCGAACTCCACGCTCGCCGCGGCGCTCGTCGCGGCCAAGCTGGGGTTGCCGATCGGCCACGTGGAAGCGGGATTGCGCAGCGGCCAGCGCACCATGCCCGAGGAGATCAACCGGGTGGTGACGGACCGCCTGTCCGATCTCCTGTTTACCTCGTCGCGCGAGGCGAGCGCGAACGTCGCGGCGGAGAGCATTGCCACCGAGCGCGTGCATTTCGTCGGCAGTGTGACGATCGACGCGCTGTGCTGGGCGCTCCCCCAGGCCCTCGCGCGCCAGGTCCCCGCACGGTATGGGCTGCCAGAGGGCGGCTACGCGGTGGTGACGCTGCATCAGCCGACCAACGTGGACGACCCCGCGGTGCTCGGGTTACTAGTCGGGGCCTTCGCGCGCCTGAGCGGCGAGCGCACGGTCGTGTTCCCGATGCACCCGCGCGCCCGGAAACGGCTGCACCAAGCCGGGGAGGCCGTGGACGGCGCCGGCGATCTCCGCCTCCTCGCCCCCGTAGGCTACCTCGAGATGCTGGGCCTGATCGCCGGCGCGGCTGTGGTGATCACTGATTCGGGCGGGCTGCAAGAGGAAACGACCTTCCTCGGCGTGCCCTGCCTCACCGTCCGGCCCACCACGGAGCGGCTGGTCACGTGCACCCACGGCACCAACCGCCTCGTGCCGCGGCAGGGCGACGCGATCGTCGCAGCGGCCGAACGCGCGATCGCGCGGCGGGCACCGGTGCGCCCCCTCATCGAGCGGTGGGACGGCCACGCCGCCGAGCGGCTGGTGGGCGTCGTGTGCGACGGCGCAGCGTGGGGCGTCGAGGCCCAGGACGAGGCTGGCGTCGTTGGGACGCTGCCACCGGATGCGCTGCCCGACGACCCGGCCGCGGAGGCCCACGGTGCGCCGGAGGAGGCTTTCGCTGGAGCGACGCAGGCGCGCTGAGGCGCGCAACGCTGTCTCTCGAACCAAGGAGGTGCCCCAGGTGACTGACGTGGCGATGAGCGGGGAGCGGACCGCACGCCGCTCCCCGCGTCGCCCGGTGTGCCTGCGTGCTCGCTCTGGGCCCGGTGCCACTGGGCCATTTTCGTCTTGCAGCGGTTGGGGCGATCCGCTGGCCGATCAGGCGGGGAGGCGCACGAGGGGCGGCCACCCCGCCCGTGGTGCGCGCCCGCCCGCACAAGGCCCCAAACTGCGGCTGCGGCACACCGAGCACGGCGGCGCCACACCACCGCCTCCCTCAGTGGACAGGTTCCCTGCCTTCCGAGTCTCAGCCTTCCTGGCACCACCTTTGCAATGACACGTGCCCGAGCTCGCACGAGGACCTGTGTTGATCCTCGAGACGAGCCCCGTGGACCCGCTGACGGCGGGTGATCCGCCGCAGCCCACGGACTGCAGGGCAGGGCATGGGTGGGGAGTTCGGGCCGACTGAGTTGACTGCTCGTGGATTGCGTTCCTCGGCTACCCGGGGTGGAGCAGAGGTACCCCGAGCAGTGGACCGACTCCCCCTCGCCCCGCTCGCGCGTGTCACCGATCCGGATCGCCCCGCCGCGCGGCGGCAGCGGCCGTGCTCGACCCTCTAGCTCCCATCGCTCGTGAATGTCACGTGAGCGCGGGCCACCGTTGCGCCCAATTTTGGTGCGTGGCGACTTGGCCAGCGCTTCAGTTCGCTGCAGTAGGCCTTGCCGACGATCAGGTGTCATTATCGTAACGTGATATAGATCAGTCGCTTACGGTATCAGACGTGGGGAACGTCTGTGGCACTAGCCTTGCTGTGGCGTCGGGGCAACATTTGTCCCCGACGAGGATCCCGAGCCATGGCTAAGCAACAGCAAGAGCGGACGTCTCCCGCGGCCGGCCTGCCTGCCCAAACGCAGGACACCGTCGCGCTACTGCGCGAACTGGTGGCTCACCTGCGCCAGAACCGCACCCAACTGCGCGAAGAGTGGGCCCGCCGTATCACCCGGGCCGAACTGCTCACGGCGATGACAGAGCAGGAAATCTTCGCCGAAGCGACCTCGGTGTACGACAACTACGTCGAGGCCCTCGAGACGGGGACGTTCGAGGCGTTGCAGGCGTACGCGCGCAACCTGTCAGAGCGCATCATCCCGCGCGGCGTCGAGACGCACGAAGTCGTCGGGATCGTGCTGCTGCTGCGCGACGTGCTGGCCCGCTCGCTGTTCGCCAAGTACCACGAAGACTTCGATAAACTCAACCGCATTCTCGACGCGTACGAGCCCGCCGCGAACCGCATCGCCAACACCGTGGCCGTGGGCTTTGTGCAGGAACGCGAGCGCATCATCCGCCAGCAACAGGAGGCGATTCGCGAGCTCTCGACGCCGGTGCTCCAGGTGCGCGAACGGCTGCTCATCCTCCCCATCATCGGCGTGATCGATCCGCAGCGCAACCGGCAGCTCACCGAACAGCTGCTGCGGGCGATCCGCACCAACCGCGCCAAGGTCGTTGTGATCGACATCACCGGTGTGGCGGCGATGGACTCCAATGTGGCGAACCAACTGGTGCAAACCGTCGAAGCCTCGCGGCTTTTGGGCGCCACGGTCATCGTCACCGGCCTCTCCCCCGAGATCGCGCAGACGCTCGTCACCATCGGTGTGGACTTGAGCGAAATGGCGACGGTCGGCGACCTGCAAGGCGGTATCGAGGAAGCGGAGCGGCTGCTCGGCTACAAGGTCCTGCCATTGGACGAGCTGACCCCGAAGGCCTGAGCTCGACTCACTCCGGCACCGGAGGGCGTGGTGGAAGTTCCGATCCTCAAGCAGGGCCAGTACCTCATCGCCTCGATCCAGTCCGCGCTGACCGACGCGGATCTGTCGCAGCTGCGCGAGGCGCTGATCCAACGGGTGGGGAAGTTCCGGGCCCGCGGCGTCATCGTCGACGTCACCGCGCTCGACGTCATGGACTCGTTCGCCGTGCGCACCCTGCGCGATATCGCCCACATGGCGCGCCTGCGCGGCGCCGAGACCGTCATCGTCGGGATCCAGCCCGAGGTCGCCTTCGCCATGGTGCAACTCGGGTTGACGCTCAAAGGGGTCGCCACCGCGCTCGATCTCGAGGAGGGGTTGGCCTTTTTGGACCGCCACGCCCAAGGCCGTCTCGACCAGGTGAAGGGCCCGATCACCCGTGGCTGATGCCGTCCGGGTCCCGATCGCGGCCGACGTGGACGTGGTGGACGCGCGCCAACGCGGCCGCGAGCTGGCAGCGGAAGCCGGGTTCTCGAGCGGGGACCAAACCGTGATCGCCGCCGCGATCTCGGAAATCGCGCGCAACATCCTGATGTACGCGAAACGGGGCGAGGTCGCGGTCCGCATCGTCGCCAACGGCGACCGCCAGGGCGTCGAGGTGGTGGCGCGCGATCAGGGCCCCGGGATTGCCGATGTGGCGCGCGCCTTACAGGACGGGTATTCGACGTCGGGCGGCTTGGGCCTGGGCATGCCCGGCGCCCGGCGACTCATGGACGATTTCGACGTCACGTCGGCCGTGGGCCAGGGCACAACCGTGACGATGCGGAAATGGCGGCCCCTGACCGGCTGAGCGGCGGGGCGAATGCTCCCCACCTCATCGAGTACGGCGTCGCCACGCTCGCGCTTGCCGGCGAAACCGAATCGGGCGATCTCCACCTCGTGCAACCCGCCGGCACGGGCGTGCTGGTGTCCGTCGTCGACGGTCTCGGCCACGGCCCGGAAGCGGCCGCCGCGGCACGCGCGGCCATCACTGCGTTGGCCCGACAGGCACCCGCGCCCGTGCTGACCCTGCTCCAGGCGTGCCACCAGGCGCTCATCGGGACTCGCGGCGTGGTGATGAGCCTCGCCAGCTTCGATCGCGCCGATGGCGCGATGACCTGGGTGGGCGTGGGCAATGTCGAGGGGGTGCTCCTCTACACCGACCCCGGGGCTCGTCAGGCGCACACCACCCTCGTCACCCGCGGTGGCATCGTCGGCGGGGAGCTGCCAAAGCTCCACGCCGAAGTCATCTCGATCTCCCCCGGCGACACCCTGATCTTTGCCACCGACGGGATCAAGGCCGCGTTTGCCGACGGCCTGCCGGTCGAGCTGGCGCCCCAAGAACTGGCCGAGCTCATTCTCGCGCGCCACTCCAAGGGAACGGATGATGCGCTCGTCTTGGTGGCCCGGTACACGGGCGGCCTCCGAGGCGCGGCGTGACGCAATCGGTGCCGCTGCAATCATCGCCGGCGCCGGCGCCGCCCCAGCCGCCGAGCCCGCGGCTGCTGCAGGTGCTCGTCGTCACGGCCGAGGAGGGGGACGGGCTGCTCCCGAGTCTGCGCCAGTGGGCGGCCGATGCCGGCGTGGCGGTGCAGGCAGTTCCTGACCTCCCCCGCGCCGTGCGCCAACTCGCCGCCCAGCCTTGGGATATCGTGCTCGCGATCCTGGGCGAGCGCGCCGATGAAGATCTCACGTGGTGGGCGGACGCGCTGCGGGGGGCCGCAGGCACTCCGCGGCTCCTCGTGGCCGCGCTGGCGCCGTCCCTGGGGCTGGTGCTGCGCGCCGAGAAGCTCGGCGTGCTCGACCTGCTGTCCCTGCCGCTGCGCCGCGACGACATCGTCCGGGCCTTGGGCCGGGTGCGCGCCGCGGCCGCGGAAGTGGCCGTGCCGCTTCCGGAGGTGCAGCACCACGCGGTGGGGCCCTACGCCCTGGTGGGCCAGAGCCCCGCCATGCTCGAGGTCTACAAGCTGAGCGCGCGCGTGGCGGCGAGTAGCGCGACCGTCCTGATCCAGGGGGAGTCCGGCACCGGCAAGGAGGTCGTCGCGCGCGCCATCCACGCGAACGGAGCCAAGGCTGCGGGCCCGTTCGTCGCCGTCAACTGCGCCGCCATCCCCGAGAACCTGCTCGAGAGCGAGTTGTTCGGCCACGAGAAGGGTGCGTTCACCGGGGCCGTCACCCGTAAGATCGGGCGCTTCGAGCAAGCCGCCGGGGGCACGCTGTTCCTCGACGAAATCGCGGACATGGGTCTCGCGCTGCAGTCGAAAATCCTGCGCGCCGTGCAGGAACGCGAGATCGAGCGGCTCGGCGGCGCCGGGTCGATCCCCGTCGAAGTGCGCCTCATCGCGGCCACGAACCGCGACCTGCGCCAGGCGATTGCGCAGGGCCGCTTCCGGGAGGACCTGTACTATCGCCTCGCCGTGGTGACGATCCAACTCCCCACCTTGGCCAACCGGGGCGAGGACCTCGTCCTCCTGACCGCCTATTACGCCCGCCTCTTCGCCGAGCGCTATGGGAAGCGGCTGCGGGCCATCTCGGATCGCGCCCTGGAGCTGCTGCGCCACCACGCGTGGGTGGGGAACGTGCGGGAATTGCGCAACGTCGTGGAGCGCGCCGTCATCGTCGCGACGGACGACACGCTGCGCGCGGAGCACCTGCCGGAGGAGTTGCGGGGTGAGGACACCTCCCACGCCGACGGGCCGCAGGGCACCATGCTCACGCTGGCAGAGCTCGAGGCGCGCCATATCGCCCGGGTCCTGGCCCACACCGACGGGCAGATCGGCGCTGCCGCGGAGCTGCTCGGGATCCACCGCAACACGCTCACCCGGAAGATGAAGGAATACGGTCTGTGAGCGAGCCGCTCCTCCCCCCGCTGCGCGTCGAAAAGGCGGTCGAGCTGCTCCCCGACGTCGAGGCGCTGGCGCCGCTGCGTGCCCTGCTCGTGTCCATCGCCCGCGCCGACGAACGCTCCCGTTGGTCGAGCTCCGGTCCCTATCTGACACTGGGGAAGCGCGGGGTCGAGCCCGACGAACTGCGGCGCAGCGTGCCCCACGTGCTGCATCAGGTCACCGACCACGTGCGGAGCCTGTATGAGGCGTACGTGGGCGCGCTCGACGCGGTGCAACGGGGGGACGTGGCCCGGGCGGTCGCGGCACTCCTGCACGCCGGCCGGCTGGAGGAGAGCGTGGGCCGGCTAGCGCAGAGCCGGGCCTGGTACGAGCGGGCGCGGAGCCTGGCCGCGACGCTGCCGGATCGCCGACCCGAGGTCGAATTGCTCGGCTCGCTCGGTCGGGTGGGGCTCGCGCTTGGCGATGCGGCCGAGGGCGCGCGGTATTTCCAGCGTGCCCTGGCGCTCGCCGAAGCAGAGTTCGACCAAGCCGGCGCGATCGCGGCGTGCGAGGGACTCGGGGACGCGGCACTGCGGCAGGGGGAATGGGCCGGCGCGCAAGCGTGGTATGTGCGGGGACTGCGCCTGGCTGAGGCGTCGGACGATGCCCGCGGCGTGGGACGTCTGGAACGCCAGCTGGGCGCCGTGGCGCGCCGCCAGGGCGACCTCGTCCGCGCGGGCAACCACCTGCGCCGGGCGCGGGAGCGGCTGGAAGGAGCGGGGGCGGCGGAGGAGCTGGCCCACGTGCTCAACGTCCAGGGGCAACTCGACGCCCAGTCGGGACGCCACCAGGCAGCGTCGGCTGCGTACCGCGAGGCCCTGGCCTGGATGCAACGCGCGCCGCGCGACCTGGCCCTCGAGCTCGCCATTCGGCTCGGCCTGAGCGAGCTACTCCTCGAGGCGACCCGGTACCTCGAGGCCGACGAGGAGCTGCGGCGCGCCGAGCAAGCAGCCATCGCCGGCAACCTCACCCTCCCCCTGGTGCAGATCTACACCCTGATGGGCAAGCTGCGCGGCGCCCAGGACGACGAGACGGGGTTCGTCTTCTTCGAGCAGGCGGTTGAGCTGTGCCGGACGCTCGGCCAATCCCTCGAGGCGGTGGCGCAGGTCTACTTCGAGTACGGCCTGTTCCGCGAGCGGCTGGGCCAGCTCGAGGAAGCGCGCGCCTATCTCGAGCGGGCCCGCGGCATCTTCGAGTCGCTGGGGGAGGCGAGGGGACGCGACCGCGTGGAAACCGAGCTGAAGAAGCTGTCGGCCTAGCGCGCCGGGCGCCCGCGGCGCGCGCGTCGTTCGAGCCCCTGCGCTAATGATTCGTGAGCGGGTTCTTCTGCGTCGTCGTGTCCCGTCGCGCCGCGGTCCGCGCCGGGGCCTTCGACTTGGACTTCTTCGTCGAAGCCTTCGACCGCGTCGCGGCGGGTTTGGTCGCGTGCCCTGCGGCGCGGCTGTGCGTCGGGGCGGCTTGGGGCTTGCTGTCGCTGCCGCAGGCAGCGAGACCGAGCAGGGCCAGCGCTAGGAAGAACGGCTTCGACATGGCTCCTCCGACGGCCGGTGGAGGTGCAATATACGACACTGGCCCGGCCCGCGCGCCTAGTCGCGCCTCACCGACCACGTGAGGCAGGTCGAGCCCCTCCACCCAGGAGACGCATCTCCCGCCCGGGGAACTCGCACGCCTCCACCCCAGCGGGCTCCAGCCGGGACGGCGTTTCGGGGTTGCCGGCGATCGCCATGACCCGGCGCGGCGCGAGACCCAGCACGCCGCAGCCGAGCGTCGGGAACTCGGCATCCGGCAGCTCGACGAGCTCGATGCCCCGAGCCAGCAGGGCCTTCCGGAACGGCACTGGCATGAACGGCGCGAACATCAAACACCAGTCGCGGTCGAACGGGCTCGCCAGCGACATCGCGTGGAACACCTCGCTCGGCGTCCCGCACCTGCTTCACGGCGTGGCGCCGCAGCCGCCCCACGTCGCTCTCGCCGCTCAGCATACGCTCCCCGGCTGGCCACCGTTACGGTGTGGCACCAAGTTTAGCGACGTTCGCCCCAGCCGTCATTGCGCGCCGAGGAGACCTCCATGAGCGACCGCACGATGAACCGTCGCACGTTTCTCGAGACCGCCGCGGTAAGCGGCGCCGCGGCTGCTGCCGGTTGGGCGGGGCCCCGCCCGGCCGGCGCAACGCGCGTCGCGGCACTCGAGGTCGAGGAAAACACCATCGCCGAGCTGCAAGCGGGCATGACGGCGGGCAAGTACACCGCCCGCTCGATCGCGGCGGCGTACCTCGAGCGGATCGAGCAGCTCGACCAGAAGGGCCCCGCGCTGCGCGCGGTGCTGGAGGTGAACCCGGACGCGCTCGCGGCGGCGGACGCGCTCGACAGCGAGCGCCGAGGGAAGGGGCCCCGGGGACCCCTGCACGGCATTCCGCTCCTCGTGAAGGACAACGTCGCGACGCGCGACCGGATGCAATCCACGGCCGGATCGCTCGCGCTGGTCGGGACCACGCCGCCCCGCGACGCCTTCATCGTGGACCGCCTGCGGGCGGCCGGAGCCGTGATCCTCGGGAAGACCAATCTGAGCGAATGGGCCAACTTTCGGTCGAGCCACTCATCGAGCGGATGGAGCGGCCGGGGCGGGCAGTGCCGCAACCCCTACGCGCTCGATCGCACCCCGTCGGGCTCGAGCTCCGGCTCGGCCGTCGCTGTGGCCGCGAATCTCGTGGCCGCGGCCATCGGCACCGAAACCGACGGCTCGATCGTCTCCCCGTCTACCAGCTGCTCGATCGTCGGCATCAAACCGACCGTCGGCCTCGTGAGCCGCGCCGGGATCATCCCGATCGCCCACAGCCAGGACACCGCCGGGCCGATGGCGCGGACGGTGGCGGACGCGGCCCTGTTGCTCGGGGCGCTCACCGGGGTCGACTCCCGCGACCCAGCCACCAGCGCCGGCGCCGGCCAGTCGCGCACCGACTACCGCGCGTCGCTCGACGCCGCCGGGCTGAAGGGCGCCCGACTCGGCGTGTGTCGATCGCGGTTCATGGGCTATAGCCCGGCGACAGACGCCCTGATGGAGAGCGCCCTTGACACGCTCAAGCGGCTGGGGGCCGTGATCGTCGACCCGGCGGACATCACGACGGCGGGGCAGTTCGACGATACTGAGTTCACGGTCCTGTTGTACGAGTTCAAAGCGGACCTGAACCGCTACCTCAGCGAATGGGCGCCCGGGGCGCCCGCGAAAACGCTCGCAGACCTGATCGGATTCAACGAGCGGAACAAGGATCGCGAACTCGTCTACTTCGGGCAGGAAATTTTCGTGCAGGCGCAGGCGAAGGGTCCACTCACGGACCAGGACTACCTGCGCGCGCTCGACAAGGACCATCTGCTGGCGCGCCTCCAGGGCATCGACGCGGTGATGGCCGAACACCAGCTCGACGCGCTCATCGCGCCCACGGGCGGCCCCCCGGCCCTCATCGACCTCGTCAACGGCGATCCGGGGGGTGGGGGGAGCTTTTCGACTCCGGCGGCCGTCGCGGGTTATCCGCACGTCACGGTGCCGATGGGCTACGTCGTCGGGCTGCCCGTGGGGTTGTCGTTCGTGGGTCGGCCGTGGAGCGAGGCAGCGTTGATCAAGTTGGCGTTCGCCTACGAGCAGGCTACAAAGGTGCGGCGACCCCCGCGGTTTCTCGCAACGGCCGCCCTGCCGCTCGCCCCGATGTAACACTGCGTCGCGAACGCGCCCGGTTTTGGTGCGCGGATCGGTTCCTCGTGTGCACCCCGCGCGCAGTCGCGCTGGCCCAACGGCGACGCATCGCGCCGCTGCCGCGTGTGTGCAGCGCGTCGGCCTGGCAACACATCACGGCGCGCGTGGCGGGCCTCGGCGCGACGCCGCACGTCCGCCGCGCGTCGACGTCACACCACCCGAGAGCCAGCATGGCGGGCCTCGGCGCGACACCGCGCCCTCGCATCACCCCCTCATCGCTCCGACCGATGAGTCGCGTGGCGATTCACGACGACGCGGTTTTGGCACCGCCCTTGCGTACTCGACCACCGGAGAGGGCAGCAGACGAACTACAAACTCCGGGAGGCGACATCATGTCGAATCGCAGACACCTCAGCGTCCTGGCTAGTGCTGTCGCGGGGGCGCTCGCGCTGGTTGCCTGTAGCGACCAGACGAACGTCACGACGGTGCCCAAACGCCCGAGCTTTTGGGGCGGCGTCACCGAGTGCGTCACCGGGAAGTGGACGGGCGGCGGTCGGATGGACCCGCCCAACCCAGACGTCCCAGATGGCGCAACGGGAACGAGCACGATGCAGGGGAAGGTCACGTTCGGGTTCAACGTCTTTCTCGGGACGGACCCGGTTAGCGGGCAATGCATCGTCACCAAGGGTGAGATCCAAGTCAACCACCACCCCTCGCACACCAGCTGGCACGTCTCGATCCACAACGGGGTGGATGACTTCAATGAAACCGTGTTCGCCGAGATCATCTCCCCGGACGCATCGGGCAGAGGCGTGTGTCTCGTCGTGGGCGAGACGCCCATCACGGCGCGCGTCGACGGGCAAAAAGGCACGGACCAGGTGCAAATGGAGCTCTGCGACAACGACCCCGACGCCCCGCAAAACAGCCGCACCGATGCGATGCGGTGGATCACCGCGGGGCACGGAGACACGGACCTCACGTACTTGACAGGCGGTAACATCGTCGATCACGGGGCGTGATGGGCGATCCCATGCCAGCTCACGAGGATCAAGCCTCTTGGAATCGAGGAAGGAGCGCACTGATGAACGACATGAGAATACACGGGACGCACCACCTCGCCGCCCTCGGTGTGGTCGTCGCCCTGACCGCAGGATTGGCGGTGGCGGGGACCGCGCAGACCGTCTCGGGCCAGGCGTTCAGCACGTACGTCAACACATCGGTCGCGTCCAGCATCCAGTCGCCGCTGGTGGTGCTGCCCGCCGTCTCGGGGACGGATGGCGCCGAAGCGGATGCAGAGGGCGCTGGGGTGACGGTCGCCAACACGCTGTCATCTGATTTCCTGAACAGTATCACGTCGGGCGAACTCGACACGAGCGCGGCCGGCGCGCAGAGCACCGCGAGTGCGGCCGATATCAACGTCCTGAACGGGCTGATCACCGCGGATGAAGTGATCGCCAACGCGACGAGCAGCCGCACCGGGAGCGGGGCCGTCAGCAACGCCGACGGTTCGACGTTCCAGAACTTGGTGGTGGCCGGCGTGGCGCTGACGACGGGCGATGGACCGGTGGCGCCGAACACGACCATCGCCTTGTCTGGGGTCGGTTACGTCGTGTTAAACGAACAGACCCTCTCGGGGGACGGCGTCACGACCAGCGGGATCACGGTGAACATGATTCACGTGTACCTACAGAGCGCCCTCGGCGGCCCGACCGGCGAGATCATCGTCGGTTCGGCGACGACGTCCGTGGGTTCCTGATCTCGCGCACGAGCGGCGCCAGGTCTCGCGGGCCCGAGACCACGGAGCGCGGGGAGTAGCGGCTCAGGGGCTTGCCTGTCGCGGATGCAATTCCGCCGTGATGCGAGCGCACGCGGTGGGGACCGCGCTGGCAAGTCCCGTTCCCGCTCGGCCGGGGGCGGTGTGTCGGTCGGGCGTCAGCGGCGAGCTGCGGGGGACTGGAGCTGGGCGTGGCGAAAGCATTTCACGAGGTGGTCATTCACCATCCCTACCGCCTGCATGAAGGCATAACAGATGGTCGGCCCGACGAAGCGGAAGCTCCGTTCGATCAGCGCGGCGCTCATTTCGTCCGATTCGCGGGACCGCGCCGGGAGCTCCCGCAGACTGCGGCGGCGGTACTGCTTGGGCCTCCCCCCCACGAAGCCCCACAGGAAGCGGTCGAACGAGCCCTCCCGCGCGCGCAATTCGAGAAACGCGCGGGCATTAGAGATCGCGGCGTGCACTTTCTGCCGGTTGCGCACGATGCCGGGATCCCGCAGCAACGCGGCGATCTTGCGGCGGTCGTAGCGCGCCAAGCGCTCCGGCTCGAACCCATCAAACGCCTCGAGGAAACGGGCGCGCTTGTGGAGAATCACGCGCCAGGACAAGCCCGCCTGAAACCCATCCAGGACAAGCTTGGCGAATAGGTCCCGGTCGTCATGGAGCGGGACGCCCCACTCGGTGTCGTGATAGGCGACCATCAAGGGGTCGCCGTCGCCCCAGCAGCGCTTACGCATACGGAGGCGAATTCTGCACGGGCGGGCCCCCGGCCGGTAGTATAGACGCCATGAAGTTCCTCCACGTCACGGAGCAGCAGGGCCGCTACGCCGCCTCGCTCCGCGAGACCGCCATCCCGGTCCCGCAGCCCGGTGAGCTGCTGATCCGCGTCGCGGCGTCCGGCGTCAACCGGGCCGACCTCTCGCAAATCGCCGGCCACTACCCCCCGCCCCCCGGGGAGCCCGACATCCTCGGCCTCGAGGTCGCGGGCACCGATGACGCCACGGGTGCCACCGTGTGCGCGTTGCTCGGCGGCGGCGGGCACGCCGAATACGTGGCGGCGCCCGTGGGGCAGGTGTTCGCGGCGCCGCCGGAGCTCGATCCCACGGTCGCCGCGGGGATCCCGGAGGCCTTCCTCACCGCGTTCGTCAACCTCGTGATCGAGGGCAGCCTCGCGGCGGGAGCCACCGCGCTGGTGCACGCCGGCGCGTCAGGGGTCGGGCTCGCGGCGATCCAGGTCGCCAAGTTGTGCGGCGCGCGCGTCGCGGCGACCACCCGCACGCGTGAGAAGCTTCCCGCGCTCGAGGCTGCAGGCGCGGATCTCGCGATTGACGCGGCGCGAGGGGACTTCGCGGCGGCGATCACCGCGCGCTGGGGCGCGGACCCCGTGGACGTGGTGCTCGATCCGGTGGGCCAGGCGAGCCTGGCGGGCGACCTGCGGGTGCTCGCTCCCGGCGGCCGCATTGTCTGCATCGCGACCATGTCGGGCGCGAGGGTCGAGCTGGACCTCGCCCAGCTCATGCGGAAACGCGCGCGCCTCGCTGGCTCTACGCTGCGCGCCCGTAGCCGCGCGGAGAAGGCGGCGCTCGTGACCCGGTTCTGCGCGGAGATCCTCCCAGCGCTCGCGTCCGGGGCGTTGCGCGTGACGCTCGACTCCGTGTTTCCTCCGCGGCGCGCCGCCGACGCGTTTCAGCGCATGCGCGAAAACCGCAACGTCGGCAAAATCGTCATCGCGTGGACCGGCCGCTAACCGAGACTGCGAAAGTACCCCACCACGTCCGCGTTGCGGTAGAAGTACCACGCCGCGAGCGCGCCGAGCCCGAGGGCCTGCAGCGCCGCCCGCCAGGCGAGCGCCGCGGGGACGCGACCAGTCACCCCGACCGCGACCCCATAGACCGCAACCGTGGTCCAGAGCACCATGACGACATGCCGAGACCAGCGCTTGCGAGCGCGGAACCCATACGCGATCACCGCCATGAGCACGCCCATGGAGAGGAACAGCGGGCCCGCTACGCGCAGCCATTCGCCGCTCGTGACCGGTCGGCCGGCGATGCCGAAGGAGCCGACGCCGAGCGCCGCGAGGACCAGCAGCAGGCCGGCCCCCGCGGCGAACGCCGCCGCGAGCCGCCCGCCGAGCCGCATCAGGAACGGCATCTCCACCGCCGACATGATGCTCAATCGGTCCCGTGAACGAGCGGCCGTCAAGACTGGGGCGATGTATCTTGAGGGCGCATGAAACTCCTGAGCAACGCCGTCGTCTTCGGCGTGGGGCTCGCGCGGGCGGTCACCGCGGCCGCGCAGACCACCCAGACCCTCAACATCTACGCGCAGGCGGGGGCGCACGCGCTCGCCCCCGCGGCGCTCCGCGCCCTCCCCCGCGTCTACGTCCCCAACTCGCACGACGGGACCGTGTCGGTCATCGACCCCCGGACGTACCGCGTGGTGCGCACGTTTCGGACTGGGGCGCTGCCGCAGCACGTCGTGCCGTCCTACGATCTCACGACCCTCTGGGTGGCCAACAACCTGGGCAACACGCTGACGCCGATCGATCCCGGGACGGGGCGCGAGGGCAAGAACGTGCCCGTCGCGGATCCCTATAACCTCTACTTCACGCCGGACGGGCGGTTTGCCATCGTCGTCGCCGAACGGCTGCGGCGGCTCGACTTCCGGGACGCGCGCACGATGGCGCTGGTCCAATCCGTGCCGCTGTACTGCAAGGGCGTCGATCACCTGGAGTTCACTGCCGACGGGCAGAGCGCCATCGCCACGTGCGAGTTCTCCGGCCAGCTCGTGAAGCTGGATCTGACGAGCCGCGCCGTGACGGGGTACCTGACGCTCGATCCTGGAGGGCTGGGCCGCGCGGCGATGCCGCAAGACATCCGCTCCGCCGCGGACGGGAAGGTGTTCTACGTGGCCGACATGGTGGCGAACGGCGTGTTTCTCGTCGACCCCGTCGCGTTCCAGCGCATCGGGTTCATCGCCACTGGGAAGGGCACGCACGGCCTGTACCCGAGCCGCGATGGGCGGCTGCTGTACATCACCAACCGGGGCTGGAACACGACGGCGGGCGGCCGCCACGGGCCGGGCTCGGTGACCGTGCTCGACCTCGCCACCCGCCAGATTGTCGCCACTTGGCCGGTCCCGAGAGGCGGCAGTCCCGATATGGGGAACGTGAACGCCGATGGCACGGAGCTGTGGCTCTCCGGACGCTACGACAACGAGGTCTATGTGTTCGACACCGAGACCGGACGCCTCACCCATCGGATCGCCGTGGGACGGGAGCCGCACGTGCTGTGCGTGTGGCCGCAGCCGGGACGATATTCGCTCGGCCACACGGGGAACATGAGGTGATCACGCCATGAGCCGGATCGCGGGCCAGCTGATCCTCATCACCGGCGCGAGCTCGGGCATCGGCGCCGCCTGTGCGCGGCGGTTCGCCGCCGAGGGGGCGAACCTCGTGCTGTGGGCGCGCCGTCGGGACCGGCTCGAGCAGCTCGCCGCCGAGCTGTCGGAGCGGCATCGGCGCGTGACGCGGGTGGCCGCCATCGACGTGCGCGACCGTGCCGCTGTGACGCGCGCCGCCGACGCGCTCGTGGCCGAGGGGGCGGTCCCCGACGTCCTGCTCAACAACGCGGGGCTCGCGAGCGGCCTTGCCAAGCTGCACGAGGGCGATCCGGACGACTGGGATCGGATGATCGACACCAACCTCAAAGGGCTGTTGTACGTCAGCCGTGCCATCCTGCCGCACATGGTGGCGCGGCGCCGCGGGCACGTCGTGAACATCGGCTCGACGGCCGGCCACATGACCTACCCGATGGGCAACGTGTACAACGCCACCAAGTTCGGCGTGCGCGCGCTCACCGAAGGCATGAACCTCGACCTCGCCGGCACGCCCATCCGGGTGTCGAGTGTGGATCCGGGGTTCGTGGAGACGGAGTTCTCCGAGGTGCGCTTCCACGGCGACCGGGAGCGCGCGCGGGCGGTGTATCAGGGATTCCAGCCGCTCACCCCCGAGGACATCGCCGACACGATTGCGTACGTCGTGAACCTGCCCGAGCACGTGAACATCGTCGATCTCATCATCGTGCCCACGGCGCAGCGCAACGTCTATGTGGTGGACCGCGACCCAGGTCGCTAGGGTCTGCGCCGCAGCCCCGCAACGTTGCGGCCGTGCCGGGGGTCTAGCGGCGGCCGGTGCGGATTCCGAGCGGGCGCCGCCTCCGCGGCTGCTTGATTAAAGCGTCTGGCCCGATGCGGCAGTTGAGAACCTGCGGCCTGGCCTCCTCCGGGGAACGCCCGATTGTTGCATTCATGCTACAGCCGACGTGGATACCGCTCCGCATGGCGCATAAATTGCAGCGTCACCGCAGCGGGGTCGCTCATGTGGAGCTCCCAGCGCTTCATGAAGGGAGGGTAGCGATGCATCCGCAACACGTGAAACGGCCGTTTGTGGCGCCTACGCTGCACCGGGAGGCGTCGCTCGCCAGCGTGACGCTGTGGAGTAGTGGAGGTGACGCTGGAGTCGAGGAACAGGAACACGAGGGATATGAGGGGTCAACGTAAGTGATACGAAGCGGTTGCCCCTTGTTGCGCCAGCCGCCGCCTTAAGCGGCTGGCGCGCGTTCTGCGCCGGGTTCCACTGTGCCGACCCCCTTCCTCGTCTGCGACGATGCCCCCCTCCGAGCCAGCCTGACGGCATGGCTTGAGAAGGGAGGGCTCGCTCCGTCGACCGCCTTGACCCTCGTCGTTCAGGTCGGCGATCCACCGCCCCTCGACGCCGATGATCGCCCGGTGTTCCACCAGCCTGACGTCCTCATTCGTTCCGGCCCCCCGCACGGCACGCTGACGCTGTCCTGGGAGCGGGCCCCGGCCCTGGCCGAGATCGCGCCCGGCACGCAGACCGCGCGCGTGACCCTGTCGCGGCTGGCGGTGGCGCGACTCCAGGAGTGCACCTGCACGTTTTTCATGGCGGTCTTGATCTTCCTCTTGCGGCGCGCGGGCTGGCACCACGTGCACGCCGGCACGGCGATCGACCCGGCGGGGCGCGGCTGGCTGATCGCCGGCGATAGCGGGGCCGGAAAGTCGACGACTGCGGCGCTGTTCGCGTCGCATGGCTGGCAGGTCGGCACCGACGACGCCACGTTTCTCGCACCCGCGGGCGCACAGGTGGCCGCCGTGGCCTACCGCGCCCCCATCGCCTTGCGCCCGGACGCGCAGCGCGCGCTCGGCCGCTCCGGCGGGATCCCGGTCGCGGGGCGCCGCAAGGCGGCGTACTGGCCCGAAGACCTCGGGGGACGCTGGGCACCGAAGGTCGAACCCGAAATCGTGGCATTCACATCGGTGGGGGAAGGACCCACTCGGGCGGCGCGGCTCGGAGCGCGTGCGGCCTTGGCGCAGCTGGTGCGCTGGTCGGCCTGGGTGGTGCTCGAGCCCGACTTGGCCCAGGAGCACCTCGACTTGCTCGCGCGGCTCGCGCGACAGGCCCGGAGCTATCGCGTCAGCTTGGGGCCCGATCTCTTCACCGACGTGGCCGGCCTCCCCGACCTCGTTCGATGACGGATCGCTACCGCCGCCACCACGACCTGCGGCTCGCCGCGCTCGAGGACGAGGGTGTGATCCTGCACCTGGGCTCGCGCAGCTACTTCACCGTGAGCGAAAGCGGCGTCCTCATCTTTGAGGCGCTCGCGACGCCCCACAGTGTCGAGGAGCTCGTCGCAGTCCTCCAGGCTCGCTACGAGGTCAATGCCGAGCAGGCCGAGGCGAGTGTGCGCGATTTCCTCGAGCGTTGCCGCGCCGCCGATCTGCTGGAAATCGAGGCAGGCGCGTGAGCGCCTCGGCGTCGCTTCCCTGGGCGTGGCGGCTCCGCGCGGTGCTTACGATGGCAATCGTCCCCCCCCTCCTGCACGTCATGTCGTTTGCGCGGATCGCCTCGTGGCTCGGCGGACGTCCGCGGTGGGCCGCCCCCTCCGTCGCTGGGTTGCGCGACGACGTGCTGGCACACTGGGTGGATGCGCTGCTGCGGCACTGGCCTCCGCCATGGCGGTATACGTGTCTCAAGCGCGCCGCGGTGCTCTATCATCTGCTGCGCCGGGCCGGTCGGCCGGTGGAGCTGCGGATCGGCGTGCGGCGTGCCGGCGGCACGGGCGGTGCGCTCGCGGCGCACGCCTGGTTGGTGCGGGATGGCGTTCCCTATCTCGAGCCCCAGTCGGGACAGCCGTCCCTTCATGCGGTCATCGTCCGTCTGCCGGAAGGAAGCGGAGTGAAATCTCTGGCCGACGATCCTGCGCAACTCCTGCTCGAGACGCTGCGACTCCAGAGCGAGCGCAGTCGGGACGAGCTGCGCACGGCGTGGGCGAACGCCCGTACGGACGGGCTCGCCCGCCTCGTCGCGTTCGAGGGATGCGCGCTCTGGTTGGCGCACCGCCTGGCGCGGATCGACGCGCGCCTGCTGTTGCCGTTCGACTTCGCGAACTGGTTGCAGCGGCGGGTGCGCAAAGAGGTTGCGCGCAATCTGCTCGTCGGCGCCCAGGTGGACGCGCTCGCCGGCGTCTTCGCCGCCGACGGGATTCCCTACGTACTGCTTAAGGGCGCCGCCCGGCAGGCGTTAGGGGATGCCTTAGCGTACGCCGCGGTGCGTTCGATGCGCGACGTCGATGTCTTGGTGCCGGCGGCCCGCGCCCCGGAAGCCTGGCATCAGCTGCGCCGCCGCGGCTACGAACGCGCCGCTCCGCCGGGCGCGACCCCGACCCTCCACCACCACTTCCCGCCGTTATGGGATCGGGCCCGCATTACGGTCGAGCTACATACCTCTACCTCGCGCCGCCTGCCCCCGCTCGCGGCATGGCGCCGCGCGATCTGCGCGGCGCGCACGGTGGAGCGTGAGGGGCGTACCCTTCCCGTCCCTTCAGACACCGAGCTGCTATGGCATGCGATCACCCACGGGCTCGATCAGCAGGCGCGCGCCTTTCGCCTGCAGCCACTCCTCGACGTGGCGCTGCTCTGCGCGAGCGGCGCCGAGATCGACTGGGGAGTGATCGTGGCACGGTTCGCCGGGGACGAGATCGAACACCATCCGCGCGCCATCGCCTGGCTTCGCGCGGCGAGCTGGCTCGTCGGTCGACCGCTACCACCGGAACTCTCGACGGGGCTCCCCCCGTTCGAGTTAGGGCGCGCGCTGCGGTGGCGGCTGGCGGTGTTCAGGCACACCGACGCCGGCAGTCGGAGCGGCGAGCGGTTGTTAGAGGAAGGCATGCGCTGCGAGATCGGGCTTGGCTTGTCGCCCGCCGTCCGCGGTGCCGGGATCGGCCAGCGAACCCGTGGCCACGTCGCGGCCTCCGCGGCGCAGGGTATGTACCGTGCGTGGCGCGTCGCCGAACGCCTAGCTCGACCCGAGGCGCCACTGGTGCGCCAGCCGCACGATACCGACGCCCTCCGCCTCGCTGTGGCTCACCCGGAACCGGGCCGCACGCTTCACAACGAACATGGGCCTTTGGGCGAGACGATGCTCGAGCACCAGCACGTGCAGCGCGTAGACACCGCGGCTCAGGCTTAGCCGCTGATACGCGAGCTCAAGCGTCACCGTCTCACCCGCCCGGGCAGTGATCTCGATGCCCTGGCGGTTCGAACGGGTGCCGTGCAGCACGTGCCAATCTCGAGCGAGCTGAACGCCGACCACCGCGCCTCGCACGGCGCGCACCGCTCGTAGGCGAATCCGCACGGTGAGCGGCTGGTCCACGGTGTAGACCGGCGACGCTCCTCCTGGCGCATCGACGAGGTCGACGGCCTCGATGACCAGAGACGCGTGGTTTGGGTCGCCTTCCCCGGCGAGCGTGTGCGCAGCCGCGGCGTCGGCCTCGATCACGCGGTCGTACACTTCAAACGCCTCCTCCGGCGTCCCCGTGCGCGCGACCCGGCCTCGATGCAGGAGGACGGCTTGGTCACACAACTGCTCGATGAGATAGCGGTCGTGCGAGACGAGCACGAGCGTGGTGCCGCCTGCCTGGAACGCCAGGATACGCTCGAGACAGCGGTCCCGAAACGCCGCGTCGCCCACCGCGAGGGCCTCGTCGATGAGCAAGATGTCCGGCTCGACGTGCGCGGCGATGGCGAAGCCTAGCCGCAGCGACATGCCCGCGGAATAGAACTTGACCGGGACGTCGGCGAACGCTTCGAGCTCGGCGAAGCGGAAGATCGCGTCGAGCTTGGTGCGCAGCTGGTGCCGGTCCAATCCCAACACCGCGCCTTGGAGGAAGACGTTCTCGCGCCCCGTGAGATCCCCATGGAAGCCGCCCCCCAGATGCGTGAGCAACGCGAGGCGGCCCGTCACGTCGATGGTCCCGCGGGTCGGCACCATCATCCCGGCGATCAGTTTGAGCATCGTGGACTTGCCAGAGCCGTTCGCGCCCATTACGGCGCAGGTCGTGCCCCGCGCGATCCCGAACGACACATCCTCGAGCGCCCAGAAGGCGCGGCGCAGCGGTGCCACTCCGTCCCCGCGCCAGGGCCACAGGCCCAACGTCAGGTCTCCCAACGAGCGACCGCGCAGGCGGAAGCGCTTCCACACGCCCACGGCGGCGATGGCATCGGTCATGCCCTAGACGGACTCGGGAAAGAAGGGCTCGGTGACGCGGAACAGCAGCACGCCCACGACCAGCAGCACGGTCCCCGCCCCGAACGGATAGAGCAGACTTGCCAGGGCCGGCGGGCGTCCGCCGAAGAGCGCCGTGCGCGCGCCTTCGAATACGGCGACCAGTGGGTTGAGATCGTACAGTGCGCGGTAGTGCGTCGGCACAGCCGAGGACGCGTAGACGACGGGGGTTATCAGCAGCCAGAGACGGACACCGACATCGACCAGGTGGCTGAAGTCGTGGTAGAAGACGTTCAGGGCCGAACAGATCAGCGTCAACCCAGTGACGATCATCACGAGCACCACGGCGACGGGGAGCAACCACAAGGCCGCGAAGGACGGGAGCGCGGTGCGGTAGGCGATTAGGAGCACTGCGAGCAGCAGACCCGCGACCATGGCATCGACCATGGCTGCCGCGAGGGCCGCGAGCGGAATCGTCGCCTTGGGGAAGGGCGTGCGCGATACGAGCGCCGCGTGGGCCGTGATGCTGCGCGTCCCGCGCGGCAGTCCGCCGGCCACGTAGGTCCACAGGACAACCCCGGTGTACGCGAAGAGGGGATAGGGGATGTCGCCGGAAGGCGCCTTGAGGAAAGAGCCGAAGACGATGACGTAGACAACGAGTTCTCCCAGCGGTCGGCCGAGTGCCCACAGCGCGCCGAGGAATGTCTGGCGGTAGCGCGTCTTCAAGTCCCGCACAGTCAACTGATAGGTCAGAAAGGCGAATTGCGAAATGGTTGCCACGCGGGCTTTCACAGGCGGCACGATTCGACCAAAGCTAACAGCCGAGCGAAGACCGTACAAATGCAGGACACTCGGCTGCTTCGTCCGCGCCGCGTGGCGTAACCCGTGGTGAATCGAATGGCCAGGCAGAGACTCGAAGGGGACATCGAGATCGAGGGGCGACGGGCAGGCCGTGACAGTCGTGTCGCGCGACTCGGGTCGGCGGCCACGTCACGTGGCGGCCGGTGCCCGACGGGAACTCGCGGCGCGGGCGGCCGCGGCGAACCGCTGCACAATCTCCCCCGTCGGCTCAATGCTCCTAATCCCGCTCACGCTCTTGCCGGCCTGCCAGTAATCCTTGGACGACGGCCCGGCGACGTGGCCCCGCTTGAGCCGCCACGCGGAGTTGAGCGCGTAGAGGGCCCGCATCCAGTGCTTGGTGCGGCGGCCGCGCAGCAGCCAGCGCGCCAGCGGACCGGCCTTCAGGCCCACGCGCGCCACGTGCGGCGTGCGAATCACGGCGAGCGGGACGCCGGTGACGCGCTCGGTCAGCACGATGTCGTCCTCTGCGGCGGCGACAATGGCGCGTTTGTAGTCGAGGTGGGCGGTGCACTCGGTCGTCGCGATGAAGCGCGTGCCGAGCTGCGCACCGGCGTACCCCAGCTCGAGCGCCGCGACGAATCCCGCGGCATCGCCGATGCCGCCGGCGCACACGAGCGGCACCCCCAGGTCCCCGAGCTCGTCGCGCAGCTGCTCGGCGCTGCGCGGCCCCGCGTGCCCGCCGGCCCGGTTATTGACGGCGATGAGCCCCCGCACGCCCGACTCGAGGCCCTTGAGTGCCCACTTCCGCTCCGTCACGTCGTGGTAGACGAGCCCACCGACCGGGCGGACGTGATCGACCACCCAGCGTGGCTTGCCGAGCGACGTAATAAAAAAGCGCACGCCTTCCTCAAGCGCGACATCCACCCACCGCTTCATCCGGTCGAGGTACAGCTTGGACGACTGCTCGATGAGCACGTTCATCCCGATGGGCCGGGACGTGAGACGCCGGATCAGCCGCAGCCCCTCGCGCAGGTCGTGGCCATGCACATACACCAGGGAGAGCGGCTGCACGATGCCGATGCCACCGGCCTCCGACACGGCGGCCACGAGCTCGGGATTGGAGCACGGGAACATGGCGCCGCCAATGAGCGGCACGGCCACCCGCGCGTCCCGCGTGAGCGGGGTGTCGAGCGAGATCACGCCGGCGGCACCGGCCCGATGCGCCACCGCACCGTGGCGCGCGCCACGACGTCCCCCGCCGCATCCGTGATGACCGACGGGTAGTCGTACTCGGCTGCGCGGGTGGCGGCGGGCGCGGCACAACGCGCTTCGGCGGTGAGCGTGCCCCGCGCCTTCTTCAAGAACGTGATCGAGAGCGCGATCGGGATGCCCCGCACGGTCGCCGGCAGGCCGAGGGTCACTGCGAGACCGCTCGTGACCTCGGCGAGGTTCGCCAGCGCTACGGCGTGCACCGAGTCGAGATGATTGCGGACCTGTCGGCGGTCCACCATCTGGACCTTCGCATACCCCGGCGCGAGCTCGAGGACCCGGGGGCGCACGGTCCCGGTGTAGGGGACCAGGCGGCCGAGCAGCCAGCTGAAGAGCCGCCGGCCCCCGGGCAGTGGGGCGAGTCGCTCCCACCAGACGCCGAGCCGCGTCGCCGGGCTCGCCCGAGGCGTGGTCATGGGCGAATTCTAAGCCACAGGGAGGATGTCCGAGCGGCGGCCACCGCCCAGCGGGCACCCCGGCGCCCCGCGTGGCGCGCTGCTAAGGGGTCCGGGCCGACACGCCGTTGCCCAGCAGGTAGCGCTCGACGAACAACAGCGTGGCGTAGAACTGGAAGTCCTGGTTCGCCTTCTTGCGGAACCCGTGACCCTCGTCCTTGGCCATCAGGTACCACACCGGCACCCCGCGTTGCTTGAGCGCCGCCACCATCTGTTCGGACTCGGTGCGGGGGACACGAGGGTCGTTCATTCCTGCGACAATGAACAGTGGCTTCGTCACCTTGGCGACGTTGGTGAGCGGCGCCGTGCGCTCCATCCACGCCCGGATCGTCGAGTCACGCTCGTCGCCATATTCGACCCGCCGCAGGTCCTGACGGTAGCCCGAGGTGTGCGCGAGGAACGTCGCCAGGTTCGACATCCCCACCACGTCCACCGAACAGCAGATCCGGTCGTCGTACCGGGTGGCGGTCACGAGGGTCATGTGGCCGCCGTAGCTGCCCCCGGTGATGAGCACGCGGTCGGCGTCGAGCTCGGGCCGCGCCCGGATCCAGTCGAGCAGGGCGCCGATATCGCGGTACGCGCCTTCGCGGAGCACGCCGTTGTCGAGCTTCACGAAGGTCTTGCCGTAGCCCGTCGAACCCCGGATGTTGGGGAAGACGAGGGCGACGCCGAGCTCTTGCAGGTAATAGTTGTTGCGACCCAGGAATCCCGGCCGCGACTGGCCCTCGGGCCCGCCGTGGATGTTCACGATCACCGGCCGGCGTCCCGAAAACCGCGCCGGCGGCTTGTAGAGGAAGCCCGCAACGGCGTGGCCGTCGAAGCTCGTCCAGTGGACCAGCTCGGGCCGGGCGAAGCCGCTCGGCTGGAGCCCGGCCGTCTCGCTCTCAGTCCAGCGCACCAGCTGGCCGCGCGCCAAGTCGAGGGAGTACGCATCCGCGGTGGTCTGCGCGGAGCTGTAGGTGAAGCCGAGCTCGGCGCCGCTGCGGCGCCAGCGCAGCCCGCCGATCAGCCCGGGGGGGAGCGTCGGCACCCGCCGCTCCACCCCGGTCTGGGCGTTCGCCACGTGCAACACGCTGCTCCCGTCCTCGTTGGTCACGAACGCGATCAAGCGCCCGTCGGGCGCGACATCGAACTCCTCCACGTCCCACGGGATGGCGGTGGTGAGGAAGCGGTAGCGCCGGGTGCTGAGGTCCAGGTAGGCGAGCCGGTGGAACTCCGCGCCGAGGTCCGTCGTGAGGTAGAGACCCGCACCGTCGCGGCTGAAGCGGGGGGCACCGTAAGCGACGGTGTCCGCGTCCACGGGCGCCGTGAGCAGGGTCTTCTCGCCCCGGT
>DATBBW010000112.1:0-17578 GCA_036270795.1 Gemmatimonadales bacterium
GTACTTCACGGAATCCGCGAAGTACGCTTCCTCGGCGGTCACCATGTTCCGGAGATCCGACTTCATCGAGGAGATGTACGCCTTCTCCTTCGTGTTGGCGAACTTCGGGATCGCGATGGCGGCCAAGATGCCGATGATCACCACCACGATCAAGAGTTCGATCAGTGTAAAGCCCTTACGATTCATCTGCTTACCCCCTGGAGTAACCTCGTCCTATGAGCCGATCATCCCGGGACCCCTAGAAGCAAGCCCCATGCCGCCCTCGGCCGTTTGTAGTGTAACTCCTTGAGGCGCATTGTTTTGAACAGCGTGACGGCGGTCAACAAGGCTCTCAGCGGTCCCTCCCTTCACTGGCGTTTTGCATGCCCGCGGGTGCGCCGCAAGGCACAGGGCGCGCCGACCGAGCCTAGCGGGCCCCGCCGTGCGGCAGGCGCGCGAGCAGCGAATCGGCTACGGCGCTATCCCCCCGCGTGGTGGCGATGGCGGCTTCGTAGCGATAGTAATAGTCGCACCCCCGGCACAGCTCGTTCAAGCGCGTCAGCATCGAGTCGGCGAGGGCCGACCGCCCGAGCAGCAATGCCGCGTCCGCTCCGCCCATGTACACCCACGGCATCTTGTCGTAGATGGCGGTCGCGCGGCGGTAGGCGGCGAGCGCCTTGTCCGGCTGGTGGGCGGCGAGGTACAGCCCCACCATGCGCCACGGGCCGTCGAAGGAGTCCCGCGAGTCTTCCAGTTCGCTCTCCACCACGCTGATACTGTTGCGCCACACGGGGACGCGTTGGGCGGTGCGGATCGCGCCCGCCGTCACGAGGATCCCGACGATCGGCACGAGGCGCGCGGGCGGCAGGCGCACCAGCGCGGCACCGGCGGCCAGCGCCAGCCCGACCGACGGGAGGTAGAGGGTGCGCTCGGCGATCAGGATCCCCACGGGAAACAAGAGATTCGCGACGGGCAGGAGGGCGATGCCGATCCACCCGAGACCGTAGGCCTCGACGCGCCGCCCGCGGCGCCATGCCAGCACGAGCAACCCGGCCCAGACGGCGCCGCAGGCCAAGCCCACCAGGAAGCGGGCGTCCAGGGGGGAGGGCACGAGCGTGCGCTCGTTGGGTGAATAATCCACGCGCAGGGTGGCCGGGAACACCAGCAACCGAGCGAAGTCGGCGAACGCGGCGATGGCTGTCAGGCGGATCTGGAGCGGCGTCGCCCCGATGAATTGCGCCGCCCGACTGATGATCTGCCCGTAGGGCTCGAGCACGGCGGAGCGCACCACGGCGTACACGGCCCCGAGCACGACCCAGCCGACCGCATACGCGAGCATCCGGCGGCCGGATGGGCGGCGACCCACGCCCAGGATCCAGCCCCACACGATGAGCGCCACCACCACGGCGCCGTTCTCCTTCGCGAGCAAGCTCGCGGCACTCGCCGCGAGGCTCCAGCCGAGGCTGTCACGCTCGAGCGCCGCATACACGGCTACGAGCGAGAACACGGCCGCCATGAGCTCCGCTCGGCCGACGATGTTCGCCACCGCCTCCACGTGCAACGGATGTACCGCGAACAGCAGACCGGCGGCGAGGGCGGCGCGCTCCCCGCTCCAGTGCCGCGCCAGCACGGCAACGGCCACGCTGGCTGCGGCGTGCCACAGCAGGTTCACCGCGTGGAACCACGCGACCGACCCGAGCCGCCAGTCGAGGGCGTAGCTCGCGATCGCGAGGGGCCGATACAGACCGCCCCCGAGCTCCGGGGGCCAGTAAGAGGTCGCGAAGGCGCGCCACAGGGCGCGCGGCGAATGGACGAAGCTGTTGGAGAAGATGATCGGCAGGTCGTCCACGGCCCACCGGTTCCACAGGGCGCCGAGGTAGATCACCACGGCGCACGCCGCTACGATGACGTACAGGTATCGGGGCCACGTGGCTGCCGTGGTCGCACGGGCGTCGCCCGAGAGGCCGTCGCCGTTCACCATCGGGGAGCTTTGAGCTTCCGGGCGCGTGCGCGCAGCGCATCGGTCGGGGCGTGAGCCCCGCGCTGCCGCGCTCCCTCGGTCTGCCTCGAGGACGGCCCGGCGCACGACCTGCCGGTGCGGTCCGTCTGCGCGACGGCGCGCGCCGCCGCCGCCAGAAACGCCCGTCTATCGGTCACGGTGTGCCTCGTACAGGACGCGCCCGCCCGGCCACCGGCGAACGACCCTGAGCCAGCCAGGGTAGGCCGCGCGCATCTGGTCGAGCTGCGCGGCCGAGCTCCCCGGGCCGCTCTCGAGGATGTGGGTCACGCCCATGCGCTCCAAGAAGGCGCGGTGCTCGGCGGGCGGTGGCGCGATCTCCGTCGCCCCGCGCAGTGCGAACAGGTAGAGGGGCACCGCTCGCTTGCCCGTGTACAACCACACCAGCGCTTCGTCATCGGTCGCGAGGACGGCCGTGTCGGGGAGGGCGGCCACTCCCGGGAGCAGCTCGGTGAAGTTCGCCGAAATCTGGTGCGCCGCGATGGCCCACCACCGGCCCCGGGCGCCCCGGCCCTCGTAGCGCGCGTAGCCCAGCACCACGATCGCGGCCAGCGCCGCCACAGGGACCCGCCAGCGCCCCCGCCATACGGCGCGCGCTCCCGCCGCCCAGACGAGCGCGAGCCAGGGCAGCACCGCCCATAGGAAGCGGTCCGGCGGAAATGGCCAGACGGCGAGAATGGTGAGATAGCCCGCGAGCGTAACCCCGACTGCGGAGCGGCGGCTGACGCGCCACAGGCCATACAGGCCGATCGCGAGCGAGGGCACACCGCAGACGTAGTAGACCCAGCGAGCCGGCACCCAGGAGAACGCCAGCACACCGAGGGGGCGCGGTAAATCCGTGACGCTCGCGCTGGCGGCGCCGAGGCCCGCTTGACGCAGCACGTCCCCGTAGGTGCCGTAGTCAGCGGCGAGGTCGGGGTCGATCCCGTGGCCATACCGCAGGAGCCAGAGCCCCCAGCCGATCACGGCGATCCCGACGGGGAGCGCGGCCCTCAGCGCCAACCTCCACCCCGCACGGCGAGCGAGCAGGAGGAACACCACCACGCCGACACCGGCTGCGACGCCGATCGACCGGGTCAACAGCGCGAGCGCTGCCGCAAGCCCTGCCAGCCCCGCGGAGCGCGGCGTGGTGACCGGGCGGTCCGTGAGAATCACCGCCCCCGCCAAGCATAGACCGAACAGCGGCTCTGAGAGGAGCGTGGTGAGGACGGTGAGGACGGGGATGGCCACGGCGCCCGCGGCGACCGCGGTCGCGGGGAGCCAGGGCGGCGTACCGGCGCCGAGCAGCTCGGTCCGGGTGGCGTGCCAGGCCACGAGCCCGGCCGTGACGGCCGCGATGAGGACGTTCAGGACCTTGCCCGCGAACCCGGCCGCCGCCACGGACAACGTGCCGAACAGCGGTGCGAGCAGCAGCGGATAGAGCGGGGGGAAGTGCACGGCGGCGGGCGTGCCGGGGAGATGGGGGTGCACGTACCCCAGCCCATGGGCCAGGGCGGTGGCCAGTCCGGCATACAGGCCATCGTCGTAGAACACGCCGACCAAGTTGTGGTTGAGGGTGACCGCACCTGCGACGAGTGCGACGCCGCCGACAGCGAGCCCGGCGCGCCGGGGGACGTCCAGGGTCACCGTTGCGCGGCCGGCCGGCCGAGCCCGCGTGGGGGCAAGCGTCTCAACGGGTCCGCCACGCGCCCCGGGGCGGCAGCAGATTGAAGCGGAGGATATGGAACAGCGCTGCCAGGCCGTCACGCCACGTGATCTTTTTGCCCTCCGCGTAGGTCCGGCCGCTGTAGGAGATCGGCAGCTCCCAGATCCGCGCCCGGGCCTGGGCGAGCCGTGCCGTAATCTCCACCTCGAAGCCGAACCGATTGGACGTGAGCGGCAGACGTTTCAACACGTCGGCGCGGACCAGCTTGTAGCACGTTTCCATGTCGGTGAGGTTGAGATCGGTGAACATGTTCGACAGAAGGGTGAGCAGGCGGTTGCCGACGGAGTGCCAGAAGTACAGCACCCGATGGGGGCCACCCTGGAACCGCGAGCCGAACACGGCGTCGGCCCGTCCATCGAGGATGGGGACGAGCAGCACCGGCAAGTCCGCTGGATCGTACTCGAGGTCGGCGTCCTGAATCACGATAACGTCGCCCGTCGCGTGTGCGATGCCGGACCGGATCGCCGCCCCCTTGCCCCGATTCGCGGGGTGGCGCACCAGCCGGTCGATCTGCCCCTCGCGCTGCAGCCCCTCGAGCACGTCCCCCGAGCCGTCGCTCGACGCGTCGTCGACGGCCACGAGCTCGAGCTGGAGCGGGACCCGGCGCAGCCGCACGACGACTTGTGCGACGGTCGGGGCTTCGTTGTACACGGGGATCAGGACGCTCAGTCTCACGCCTCGGTGGACTCCCCGTCGTACCGGCTCAGCTTGCGGTACAGGGTCGAGGGGTCGATGCCGAGGACTTCGGCCGCGCGGGTCTTGTTGCCGCCCTCGCTCTCCAGCACCCAGGTGATGTAGGCGCGCTCGATCACGTCGAGAGTGGGGTTGGCGTGGGGTCGCTCGGCCACGAGCGGCTCGGCGCGATGCTCGGAGAGCTTGTCGGGGAGCGCCGGCAGGTCGATCGCCTCGCCCTTGCTCAGCACGACCGCCCGCTCGAGCGCGTTCTCGAGTTCGCGCACGTTGCCGGGCCAGCTATAGCCGAGCAAGGCCTGCTTCGCGGCCTCCGACAGCGCCTTCGGTTTCTCGCTCCGCTCCTTCGCGATCCGGCTGAGGAACTCCTCCCACAGCACTTGAATATCGTCGCGCCGGTCGCGCAGCGGCGGCAACTGGATGTTGATCACGTTGAGCCGGTAGTAGAGGTCGGTCCGGAACCGGCCGCGCTTGATGTCGTCCTCGAGGTCGCGGTTGGTCGCCGCGACGACGCGGACGTCGACCGGGATGGCCTCCGTGCCGCCGACGGGGATCGCTTCGCGCTCCTGGAGCACCCGCAGCAACTTGACCTGCGTCGCCGGCGACATCTCGCCGATCTCGTCCAAGAAGAACGTGCCGCCCCGCGCCGCGGCGACCAGGCCTTGCTTGTCACGCACCGCGCCCGTGAACGACCCCTTCACGTGGCCGAACAGCTCCGATTCGAGCAGCCCTTCGGGCAGGGCGGCGCAGTTGATCGAGAGGAACGGGCCGTCCACCCTGGTCGACAGCTCGTGGATATAGCGGGCGATCACTTCCTTCCCGGTGCCCGACTCGCCTTGGATGAGCACCGTGCTCTCGGTGGGCGCCACCTGCTCGGCGAGCTTCAGCACGTCGACGAAGGCGCGCGACTTCCCGAGCGGCTTGGCCAGCCCCGAACGCTCGCGGCGGCGGATTTCCTGCTTGAGCTGCTTGTTTTCGGCCTTCAACAGGCGCTGCTCGACCGCGCGCCGACAGATGGCGACGAGGTCGTCGTTCGAGAACGGCTTCTGGATATAGTAGAAGGCGCCCTGGTTGACGGCCTGGATCGCGCTCTGCAGCGAGGCCTGCGCCGTCATCAGGATCACGGGGGTCTCGGGGTCCTGCTCGCGCACCGCGGCGAGGATCTCGGTGCCCGACACGCCGGGCATCTTGATGTCGGTCAGCACGATGTCGGGGGCCGCCGCCTTGAGCGCCTCGAGCCCGGCCTTGCCCCCCTGGGCGGTGGTCACGTCGAAGCCCTCGCCCTTGAGCAGGATCCGGAGCACGTCCAGGATCCCCAACTCGTCGTCGACGACCAGAATCGATGGCTGCTGACTCATGCGGCTTCCTCTTTCCGCCGGGCGGCTGGGAAGTAGACGGTGAACGTCGTGCCCCCGCCGGACGCCGAATCCACGATCACGAGGCCACGGTGCGCCTCCACGGCGCGCTGCACGATGGCGAGCCCCAACCCGGTCCCGCCGACCCGCCCCGTCACGAAGGGCTCGAACAGCCGGGCGCGCAGCGTCTCGGGGATCCCGGGGCCGTTGTCGCTCACCGCCAGCGCTACGGGGTTTTCGATCCCGGCCGCGCCGGGGAGTTCGTGCGGTGCGGGGCGACCGGTGTGCACGACGACCCGGGCCCCTTTTCCCGCGGCCTGGACGGCATTGAGCAGGAGATTGGACACCACGCGGTGCAACAGGTCCTCATCCCCTTCCATCGGTGTCGCCTCGCCGGCCAACTCGATCACGGCGTCGGCGGGGCAGTCGGGGTGCTCGCGCAGCAGCCGGATGGCGGCGGCCGACACGGTGCGCAGGTCGAGGGGCCGGCACTCGGTGACCCGCACCCGCGAGAAATCGAGGAACTCCGAGAGCAGCCGCGACAGCCGGTCGGTCTCCCGCACGACCAGCGACGTCAGAAACTTCTCATCAGCGTTGGCGCGCTTGGCACGGCCCAGCTGCTCCACCGAGGAGCGGATCGACGCGAGCGGATTCTTGATCTCGTGCGCGAGGCTCGAGGACAGCTCCGCCACCGCTTCCAACCGCTCGGCCCGGAGATGGAGCTCCTCGAGCCGCTTGGAGTCCGAGATGTCGGTGAAAATGGCGGTGACGCGAGGCACGCCGCCGGGCTCGGCCTCGAGCGTCGTGGTCGTCACGCCGATCGGGAACGTGCGATCGGCGCGTCGCACGGTCGCCTCCACGCGCATCGCGCGCACGCCGCGGCGGGCGGTCGCGGTGATCGCGGCCCAGAACTCAGGGGCGATCTTCGCGAACTCCGGCATGATCGAGCGCCCGCGCCAGTGCCGCTCCTGGAAGCCAAGGATGTGCTCCGCCGCCGGGTTGCAGTACAGCACGTGCCCTTCTTGATCCACGGTGACAATGCCGGTCGGGATGTTGCGCAGCACGTCGTCGGCTTCGAGGCGCGCCTGGCGCAGCTGCCCGCGGAGTGCCTCCCGCTCCGCTCCCATGATGGAGACGCGGCTCGCGAAGTACGCCGTGACCGCCGCGACCCCGACGAACACCGACAGCTGCAGCCCCACCTGGCCCGTCATCGCGGTGTGGTGGCCGAAGAACACGTCCGCGAAGTAGACGATGCCGACGAGCACCGTGATCAGGGCCGTGCTCGCCGGCGGCATCAGCACGGCGGTGACCGCGATCAAGGGCACGTACAACGGCGTCAGGTCGCTTTGCGGGCCGCCCGTGATGTGGACCACGGTCGTGATCAAGGCGACGTCGAACAGCGCCTGGCCATAGAGGAACGTCGGCCCGGGGGAGCGAGCGCGCAGGTGCGTGTGCCAGTACGACGCGATCGTGACCACCACGGTCGCCACCAGCACGAACGACGTGACCAGCAAGTCGAGCGGCGCCGCGACGGCGAACTTGAACGCGGCGGCCAAGTAAAGCGCCACGGCCACGCACGTGCGCCCTACGTACACGGACCGCAAGAGCGCCTGGGGCGTGGGGATCGCGGACGTCGTCGAGCTACTCCCGAGCCACTTCACATCGTGCTCCTTGCCATACGTCTAAGTGACGTTAGCAGAACTACTTAGCGATTGGCGCGATCGCGCCGCGGGAGCCCGACCGAGCGGGTAAGTATTGGGACTGGTCTGGCAAAGTGCAAGAGCGCCCTTGGCACGGGCGCTCCCAACTCGGTGGCCGGCGCGGCTATCGTAGAGCATGGCGCGCCGCGTCCGCCCCTTCTTGCGCTGCGCGGCCGTGGCGATCGTCGCGCTGCCGCGGGCCGCCGGGGCGCAGGCGCCCCTCACCCCCGCCGACTCCGCGACCCTCGCCTCCCAACCGCTCAAGCGACTCGCGTTCACGCCCTCGCTGGTGCGGCGCTTGAGCGCGCTTGCGGCCGGACTCGACCGGGAGGTGGTGCTCTGCCTCCAGGGCACGGCGAGCGGCGACAGCGCCTTGGTGCGCGACTTCGTGATGCCGGACCTCGTGAGTTCCGGCCCGGACGCGGTCCAGCCCGTGCCGTGCGCGCCGACCACACTCGCCCTGTGGCACAACCACCCGTGGACGGGGCCGGACTCAAGCTTCGGGGTGAAGACGCCGGAGGACTTCTGTTCGCTCAGTCAGCCCGACCTGCGCAGTGTGATTGCGGACTCCGTCCCGTTCGCCGTCGTGAGCGTGGGTCGGGCGTCGCACCCGATCCTGTGCTGGTGGCGTCGCGTGCAGGCGGTGATCAACCGCCACGTCAAGTTCCTGCCGCGCTTCCCGCAGCAATGGTTCGAGCCCCCCCGCCCCGCCCCGCTCGCCCACCCGCCGGCGGCGGCGCCCGCCCCGGCGATGCCCTAGCTCCCGTCTCCAACCCCCGGGGCGGGGAGATCGAGGGCGTCCAGCTCGAGCACGAAGACACTGCCGCCGCCGGGACGCGGCTCGTGGCGTAACCGCCCGCCCTGCGCTTGCGCGAGCCGCCGCGCGATCGACAGGCCGAGTCCGGCCCGACCCACGTCAGGCGGGGACTTCGCGGCGCGGAAGAACGGCTCGAAGATGCGGTCCCGGTCCTCGGGGGGGATGCCGGGCCCCCGGTCAGCGACGGTGAAGACCAGCAGCGCGTCCCGACGGGTGACCGCGAGTTCGACGGTGGTCTCGGGCGGTGAATACCGCAACGCGTTTTCGACCAGGTTGCTGAGGATGCGGAGCGTTTGCACGAAGTCGAACCGCCCGACGAGCGCCGGCTGTTCGATGTCGATCGCCGCGGTGAGGGCGCGGCTCGGGAACAGGGGCTGGAGCTGGCGGGTGAGCGCGCCGATCACGTCTTCGGCGGTGTTGGGCTCGAGCGTGACCGGGAACACGCCGCCTTTGAGCCGCGACAGATCCAGCAGGTCGCCAACGAAGCGGCTGAGCCGATCGACTTCTTCCTCGATCACGCGCGCATTCTCATTCCCGCCGACGGCCGCGGCCTGAGCCAGGGCCTTGATGGCCGTCAGGGGTGTGCGGAGGTCGTGGGACACGGAGGCGAGCACGATGTCCTTGAGCCGGTCGGCCTCGCGCAACGCTTCCCCCCGCTCCGCCTCCGCCACCAGGCGCACGCGCTCGAGGCCGAGGGCGGCGTAGTAGGCGAGGGCGCTGAGGAAGCGCCGGCGCGCGGCGTCGAGGACCATCGGATGGGCGTCGGCCAGGCGCAGCACGCCGACGGTCCGCCCCTCCACCTGGAGAGGGACGACGACGGTGCGGGCGTCCGGGACGGCTACGCCGATCGCGTCGTCCTCCGTCCCGGCCGCGGTCGCCTCGAGCGACGTTCCGTCCGCGCGCACCACCGCGGCGCGGCCGTGCTCGGCCACCCAGGCGACCAGCGCCCCATCGTCCCGCGCAGCGTCGGCGGTAGCGCCGTGGGCGCGGACGGCCGACGCGACGGGTCCCGCACCGTTGCCGTACCGGTAGATCTCGCAGTCCAGCACCCCGAGGGTGCCCCGGATCACGGCCGCCAGCGTGGCGAGCGCATCCTCGGCGCGGCCCGCGTTCAACGCCTGCGATCCCAGCCGGGACAAGCGGGCGACCTCGTCGGCGCGGCGGCGGGCCGCCTCCGCCTCGGCCAGCGCCCGCGTCACGAGCTCGCTCGTGACCGTCGACGTGGCGAGGAAAGCAAGCAGCGCAGCCCAGTCGAGCGGCTTGTCGACCCCGAACTCGTCGTAGGGGATCTGGAAGAAATAGTCGATGGCCAGGAACCCGCCGCACGCCAGCGCGAAGCCGAGGGCCCGCCCCGCGGCGACGCTGCCGCCGACCACGACCAGCAGATAAATGAGCGCGACGTGCGATTCGCCGATGTCGCCGCGGGCGGCCCGCATCAGCCCGGTGAGGACGAGGAAGATGGCACCCCAGAGGAGCCAGGCGCGCCAGCGCGCCGCCGACGGCCAGGGAATGCGGTGGCTCACGTCAGGGCTCGAGCTCGAGCCGGTAGCCGACCCCCGGCTCCGTGATGATCAATTGCGGGCGCGTGGGATCGCCCTCGATCTTGCGCCGCAGGTTAGTGATGTAGACCCGGAGGTACTGTTGCGGGTTGCCGAATTGGCGCCGCCACACGGCGTCGAACAGCTGCTGATGGGTCAGGGTGCGGCGCGCGTGAGCGAGGAGGGTCCGCAGGATATCCCACTCGATCGGCGTCAGATGGATGGCGCGGCCCGCCCGCCGGACGGTGCGTCGCGCGAGATCGATCGTCAGCTCGCCGACGGTCACGACCGCCTCCGGAGGGTCGCCGGCCAGCCCGCGGCGCAGTTGCGCGCGCACCCGCGCCGCGAGTTCCCGGGGGCTGAACGGCTTCGTGACGTAATCGTCCGCGCCGGCGTTCAGCAGCAACACCTTCTCCTGCTCCCCATGGCGCGCCGACAGCACGACAATCGGCATGTTGGCGGAGCGGCGAATCTCGAGGCACACGTCCAGTCCAGCGACATCGGGCAGGCCGAGGTCCAGGACGACGAGCTCGGGGCGCTCGGTCGCGGCGCGGTCGATCCCCTCGCGACCGCCGCCCGCTTCCAGCACACGGTCGGCCACCTCCCGCAGGGCATCGCAAATGGCCCGGCGCACGGGCGGCTCGTCCTCGATCACGAGGATCGAGCGCGCGCGGACGGCGGGCTCCGGCGGGTCGGTGCGCGTAGGTACCGGCGGGCTCGCGGGCATCGGGCAAGGTTACTCCGACCTTAATACCCGATAGGACGACGAGCTTCGCAACGTCCTTTGTGACATCTTAGCGCGATGGTGCCGGCCCGGCGGGCGCTACAGGGAGCGGCGCAACGCGGCCGCGAGCGTCCGCGCGTCCCCCGGCCCTTCGTGGCGCCGGCCGTTGATGAAAAACATCGGGGTGCCACTCACGCCACTTTCCACGCCGCTCAAGAAGTCCTGACGCACACGCGCCCGATGCGCGTGAGCGGCGAGCTCGCGCCGCACGCGGTCCGCGTCCAGCTCGAGCTCGCGCGCGTATGCCACCAGGTCGTCGTCGCCGAGTGCCGACTGCCGTTGATACAGGAGGTCGTGCATCTCCCAGAACTTTCCCTGCGCCGCGGCCGCTTCGGCCGCCTCCGCCGCGCTCTCGGCCCGTGGATGTTGCTCGCTCAGGGGAAAGTGCCGAAACACGAAGCGCACGTGCGGTCCGACGCGCTCCAGCACGCGTTTCAGCTCGGGGTAGGCGCGACCACAGAACGGGCACTCGAAGTCCCCGTACTCCACGAGTGTCACGGGAGCCTCCGTCGCGCCCCGCACGTGGTCGCGGGGCCCCACAGGTGGGGTGAGGAGCGTCATGGGGGCGCGGGGGCGGGCGCGCCGCCGGTCGCCGGGCGGTCGAGCACGGCCCGATCCCAACGGCCCAGGGTCGCCCACGCGTCGTAGCTGCTTTGCAAGAAGGCCAGGAGCGTGTCGGCGGGCGAGGCCGCGGTCCGCACCGCGTCGTAGGGCAGCACGAAGAGCTTCCAGCCCGGATCGTAATAGGCGGCACTCGGCTCGAGCCGTGTCTCTGCGAAGCCCGGCGGCGGAGGTGCGGCATAGGCGTAGAACGCCGCCTCCTTGACGGAGCCACTGCCGGGCCAGAATCCGGCACTGATCACTTCGTGCGAGTACGCCTCGCGGTTCATGGGGTCGGGGCGCTCGGGCCCCGGCGCGCGCCGCCCCGAGAAGCGGGTGGCCGCCAGGTCGAAGCCGCCCCAAAAGAAGTGCACCGGACTCACCTTGCCGAGGAATCCCCAGCGGAACCGCCGAAACACCTGGTCCGCCTGCGCCAGCACCCGCCACCAGCGGTTGGCGTAGACCGCGTCATAGGAGGCGTGCACCCGATCCTCGGTGAAGCGAATGGGTTGCTCCACCTCGCACGGGACGGGCCAGAGCTTCACCCGGACGCGGAGCCCGGCGAGCATCGCGAGGTACTCGCGATAAAAGTCGGCCACCGAGCGTGGTGCGAGCGCGATCTCGCTTGTGGCCCCATCGCTCATGGCGGCCCGCAGCCGGTGGGCGATGAAGTCGAAGTCGAGTTGGAGCGTGCGGGGGCCGACCGGCATCGGGCCCGTGGTGAGTCCGCGCGCCGTGAGGTACAACGTGACATGCCACCAATGGTTCTCCGGCGGAGCCAGCGCGAGCCGCGTCTTGCCGACCATCTGGGTCCACATGTGGAGCGTGGCGTAGGTGTCGCGCCACGCGGCCAGCGGCAGCGGAGGCCAGGCATCGTGGGTCGCCGCGGCGTCAGGCACGCGTCAGACCTCGACGTCGTCCACAAAACAATAGCGCCAGTCTTCCCCCGGCTCGAACGACTGGACGATCGCATGGTGCGTCGTCCCGGCGTGCTTGCGGGCGTGGCGGTTCGGCGACGAATCGCAGCACCCCACGTGCCCGCACCCGAGACACAGCCGCAGGTGCACCCAGGGGCTCCCCATCTTCAGGCATTCCTCGCACCCCTTCGGCGTACGGGGCGTGACATCGCGGATTTGGCTGAGGTGTGTGCAGCGTACCGTCATGAGGCTCGGGGACGTAGGCGTCGCGCAGCGCCGCGGGTATCGCCAGCGCCGACCCTGTCAGTATGGCACGGGTACGGCGATCCCGGCAAGTTGCGTCCGGGCGGCCACGGGGCGACGCCCGCCGCGCTGCTCGTTAGGTGGGCGGGGCCTGGAGGCGGCGCGGATCCCAGGTGCCGAGCTGTTTGGCCTCGTGGTCTAGGCGCATCGGCACGCTGTCGTGGCGCAGCTTGATCGGGCGCGGAGTGGTTGTCGGCCGGAGATCAGGGCGCTTCATACGGGGCGCGCGCGACTCACCACGGAGTGACCCTGCTCCTCCTCCCGCCCCAGAACGACGCGGCCTCCCGGGCGAGTGGGAGGCCGTGCCCGCCGGCAGACCGGATCCGGCTCACTGCACGGCGTTCACCATGTCGAAGATCGGGAGGTACATCGCGATGACCATGCCGCCCACGATCACGCCCAGCACGACGATCATGATGGGTTCCATGAGCGCCAGCAACGCGCTTACGGCAGCGTCCACTTCGTCGTCGTAGAAGTCAGCGATCTTGGACAGCATCTCGTCGAGGCCGCCCGTCTGTTCGCCCACCGAGATCATCGAGATCACCATCGGGGGGAACACCTTGGACTTCTGCAGCGGGGCCGCGATTGTCTCCCCGCCCGCGATCGAGGCGCGCGACTCCATCACGGCGTTGTGGATCACCATGTTGCCCGCCGTGCGCGCGGTGATCTCGAGCCCGTCGAGGATCGACACCCCGGACGAGATCAGCGTGCCGAGGGTGCGGGTAAAGCGGGACACGGCCGCCTTGCGCAGCACGTCGCCCAGCACCGGCGTCTTGAGGAGGATCGTGTCGATTTGCAGGCGGCCCGGGGTGGTCTTGTAATAGCGGTTCAGCGAGAACGCCGCGAACCCGATCACGCCGCCGAAGGCCCACCAATAGTTCTTGAGCAGGTTGCTCGCCCCGATCACCAGCCGCGTCGGCAGGGGCAGCTCGAGGTGCACCGACGCGAACATGTTCTGGAAGGTCGGGATCACGAAAATCAGCAGCACGGAGATGGCGATCACGGCGACCGACAAGATCACGGCCGGGTAGATCATCGCGCCCTTCACCTTGCGCACGATCGCGTCATTCTTTTCGAGGAATTGGGCCAGCCGGAGCAGAATCGTGTCCAGGATGCCCCCGGCCTCGCCTGCCGCCACCATGTTCACGTAGAGGTCGCCGAAGGCCCGGGGGTGCTTGCGCAGCGCGTCGGCGAGCGTCTGGCCGCTCTCGACGTCGTACACCACCTGCCGCGTCACGTCGGCGAGGACTTTGTTCTCCGTCTGTTGAGCCAGGATGTCGAGCGCCTGGACCAGCGGCAGGCCGGCGTTGATCATCGTCGCGAACTGACGCGTGAACACGACGACGTCGCGGGTCTTGACGCCGCCGCCGAACTTGAAGCTGAGCTTGAACTCGCGCGGCGCGGCCTTGACCTGCACCACCACCATGCGGTTCTTGCGCAGGTGGGCGATGACGTCGTCGCGGCTGGGCAGGTCGATCTTGTCGTTGACGAGATCGCCTTTCAGCGTGCGGGCAGTGTATTGGAAAACGGGCATGACTTACTCCTCCCGGGCGCCTAGCGGCGCGCCGCCACCTTGGACGGGCCACTGGACGACTGCACCGCCCCCAAGGGCTTGTCCTCCTCGAGGGGCGGCTCGCCGATCATCCGCAGGAACTCGTTCGGGTTCGCGGTGACGCGCAGGCACTCCTCCTTCGTCACTTCCCGGCCGACGTACAACTGGTACAGCGCGTCGTTCAGGGTCTGCATCCCATACTTCTTGCCCGCCTGCATCGACGATTCGATTTGGTGCACCTTGTTGTCGCGAATCAGCGCGCGGATCGCGGGCGTGCACACCATGATCTCCGCCGCCATGACGCGGCCCCGCCCCTTCGCCTTCTGCAGCAAGGTTTGCGTGATCACGCCCTCCAGCACGAACGCGAGCTGCGCGCGGATCTGGGCCTGCTGGTGCGACGGGAACACGTCGATGATGCGGTTGATGCTCTCCATCGCCGAGTTGGTGTGGAGCGTCGCGAACGCCAAGTGGCCGGTCTCGGCGATCGTGAGCGCCGCGGCGATCGTCTCGAGATCGCGCATTTCGCCGATTAGCACGACGTCCGGGTCCTGGCGCAGCGCGTACTTGAGCGCCGCCGAGAAGCTGTTCGTGTCGGTCCCGATCTCCCGCTGGTTCACGATGCAGTTCTGGTGGCGGTGGATGAACTCGATCGGGTCCTCCACGGTGATGATGTGCCCCTTCATCTCCTTGTTGACCTTGTCGATCATCGCCGCGAGCGTCGTGCTCTTGCCCGACCCCGTGGGGCCCGTCACGAGCACCAGGCCCCGCGGCTTCTCCGCCAGCTTGGCCACCACGCCCGGCAGACCGAGGTCGTCGAAGGTGCGCACGTTGAAGGGGATCTGCCGGATCACGAGCGACACGCAGCCCCGCTGCTTGAAGCAGTTGCCACGGAACCGCGCCAGATTCTGAATCCCGAACGAGAAGTCCAGCTCGTTCTCCGTCTCGAACCGTTTCTTTTGGCTCTCGGTGAGCACGGAATAGGCGATGGAGAGCGTATCCTTGGGCGTGAGCACGGCGTCCGCGGACGAGTTCACGATGTCCCCGTCGACGCGGAGCTTGGGCCGCTCGCCGGCCACGATGTGGAGGTCGGAGGCGTCCTTCTCGATCATCTCCTCGAGCAGGGAGCGGAGGTTGAGCGACTGCGCCAAACCCCCCGTCATGCGGCCGTCTCTTTCACGACTTCCTCCAGCGTGGTAATCCCGCGCTTCACCTTGAGCATCCCGTCCATGCGGAGCGTGAGCATGCCTTCGCTCACTGCCGCCGCGCGCAGCTCCTCGGTCGACCCGCCCTTCAGCACCATACGGCGCAGGGCGCTCGACATCGCCATCACCTCATAGAGCCCCTGCCGGCCTTTGTACCCCGTGCTGTTGCAGGTGTCGCAGCCCGCCCCCTTGAAGAAGGTGAGCTTGGCCGCGTCCGCGCCGGGGATCCCCAAGGCGTGCAGCTCTTCGTCGGTGTACTTGTGCTCCTGCTTGCAGTTGACGCAAACCCGCCGCACCAGCCGCTGGGCCACGATCAGGTTCACCGCGCTCGCCACGTTGAACGGCTCGATGCCCATGTCCACCATGCGCGTCACGGTCGAGGGCGCGTCGTTGGTGTGGAGCGTCGAAAGCACGAGGTGGCCGGTGAGCGACGCCTTGATCGCGATCGAGCCCGTTTCCAAGTCGCGGATCTCCCCCACCATGATGATGTTCGGATCCTGGCGCAGAAACGCCTTCAGCGCCGCCGCGAACGTCATCCCGACCTCGTTGCGGACCAGGACCTGGTTGATCCCGAGCAGGTTGTACTCGACCGGGTCCTCGGCCGTGAGGATGTTGACGTCGATCGTGTTGATGCGCGACAGCGCCGAGTAAAGGGTCGTCGTCTTCCCCGAGCCGGTGGGGCCCGTCACGAGCACCATCCCGTAGGGGTTCAGGATCGCGCGCATCAAATCTTGCTCGGCCTTGGGCTCGAACCCGAACTTGGTGAGGTCGAGCGTCAGGTTCCCCTTGTCGAGGATCCGGAGCACGATCTTCTCGCCGAACAGCACTGGCAGGGTTGAGACGCGGAAGTCGATGACTTTGGCCCCGAACTTCAGCTTGATGCGCCCATCCTGCGGCACGCGCCGCTCGGCGATGTTCAGCTGCGCCATGATCTTCACGCGCGAGGTGAGGGCCGCCCGCATCTTGATCGGCGGCTTCATCACCTCCTGCAGCACGCCGTCCACCCGGTAGCGCACGCGCAGCTCGTGCTCGAACGGCTCGATATGCACGTCGGACGCCCCGCGCTTCACGGCGTCGGTCAAGAGCCCGTTGATCAGCTTCACCACCGGGGCGTCGTCCGCCAGGTCCTGCGCCTTGACGTCCTCGTCCACTTCCTCCTCGACGACCTCGAGATCCTCGGCGGCCTCGATGTCCTTGAGCAGGGTCTGGAGCTGGGCGTCGGACTGCTGGTAGTAGCGCTCAATGGCGTTGCGGAGCGTGTACTCGCCGGCGATCACCGGGAACACGTCGCAGCGGGTGATGAACTTGATGTCTTCGATGGCCGTGACGTTGTTCGGATCGGCGATCGCCACGGTGAGGGTTCGCCCCTCGCGCTTGAGCGGCAGCACCGTGTGTTTCACCGCCACATCGGGCGGCAACAGCTTCAGAATCTTGGGATCGACCTCGAAGCGGGACAAATCGACCGCGGGCATGCGGTACTGCCGGGCCAGCATCTTGGAGATCTCGGTCTCCTCGACGAAGCCCAGCTTGACCAGCGTGTAGCCCAGCCGCATCCCCGTATTCTTCTGCTCGAGGAGGGCCTTGCGGAGCTGATCCTGCGTGATGAGGCCTTCACGCAGCAGGATCTCGCCCAGCTTGTCGTTGGTTATGGCCGCGGTCGCCGTACGCAACTCGTTGAAATTGAACAGTATAACATATGTTGCGGCGGGGGGGTGTCAAGCGCGGGGCGTGATGGCGCGCGCCCACACGACTTACGAACCCGCACCCAGTCTCACCACCCGGGTACGCGCCGGCCCCCGGCGTGATCTCCGTCACGTCGACGGCCGTGCGACCACTCGGGCTCCCGCGCCCTCGAGCTGTTTGGCGCGGCGAGGGAATGCGCGGAGGGCAGCCCCGCTCCGGCGGGCGGCTGCCTCCAGCGCTACTGGCGCACGAGCGCCAGCGCCACATCACCCACGACCTGCAGCGACGCGGCTGACACCTTGTCGATCGTGTCTTCCGTGGTGTGCCAGGGGGGATAGTCGAAGTCCACGACGTCGATCGCATGGATCCCGGCCTTCTGCAGGGCCACGTGGTCATCGGTCAGCGTGTGCTTCACGCCGGGGATGAAGGTGCGCCCATAGCCCAGGTCGGCGGCGGTATGCCACACGCGATCCACCACTTCGGGGGCGAACGCCTTGGAGTTGCCCTCGTAGTAGAACTGCTGATCCTTGTCGGCGACCATGTCGAGCAGCACCGCGAAGAGCGGCGGGTAGCCCGCGGGCTGGTGCGCGCCGAACCAGCGCGAGCCGATGAGGACATCACTGGCGGGGTCCTCCCACTGGGCCCAGTCGTCGCCGTAGTCCTCGCCGTCGGTAAATAGCAGGTCCACGCCCAGCGTGGGCGCCTTGGCCTTGAGGGCGTCCGCGATCCCGAGCAG
>DATBBW010000113.1:0-10111 GCA_036270795.1 Gemmatimonadales bacterium
AGCGCTTTCCACACCGTCGCCCCATACGTGATGATCGAGAGGTCTTTGCCCTCCCGGGCGAGCCGGGCCTCGCCGATCGGCGTGAGGATCTCCTCCCCCTCGGGCAGCAGCTCCTTGATGCGGCGGTACAGCCATTTGTGCTCGAGGTAGAGCACGGGATCGTCGTCGCGGATGGAGGACTTGATCAGCCCCTTCGCGTCGCGCGCGGTCGCCGGGTAGACGATCTTCAGGCCGGGGGTGTGGAAGAAGGCCGCCTCCGGGCTTTGCGAGTGGAACGGGCCGCCGCGCACGTAGCCACCACACGGCCCGCGCACGACGAGCGGCGTCGCGAGGCCCGCACGGTAGCGCGCGGTGGCGACGTAGTTCGTCAGCATGTCGTAGGCGCACGAGATGAAATCGATGAACTGCATTTCGGCGACCGGGCGCATCCCCATGTGCGCAGCGCCCGCGGCCGCCCCGACGATCGCTGCCTCGGAGATCGGCGTATCGATCACGCGCGCCTCCCCGAACCGCTTCACGAACCCTTCGGTGACCTTGAACGCGCCGCCGTAGAGCCCGACGTCCTCGCCGAGGATGAAGACGCGGTCGTCGCGCTCCATCTCTTCCCACAACCCCTGGCGCAGCGCCTCGAGATAGGTTAGCTCGGCCATGCTGTGATTACCACGGCCATGAGTTCCTCAGGCCCCCGAACTCGGGTAGGCGGGTTGCGCGCGATCTCGAACACAAACGGCAGTCGCACACGGCAACGAACGGCGCCTCCGGCTAGTCGGGCAGGCGTGAACCGGGCTCGGCCGACCACTTCGCGTCCCACCGACCCGAACGTCGCCCGCGTCGACTGCACCACTCGGATCGAACTCGGCTCCGCACGACCACCAGTGTCCACGATAAACTCCACCACAGCCTCGCCCCTCACGCGACCGGCGACCATCTCTTCGGGATACCGGATTGGGCCTGGGGACTTGAGCTCCGGGGCGCGATCGACACACTCGAGCGATAATACTCCGCTGTCGGCGGTCGGGACCACCGGCGCGCCGTCGCCAAAGTTGATCGGTAGGCTCGCCAAGACGCGCACCGGCACTCCCCCCATGCGCGCAGGCCGAAACACGAAGCCCCGCGCAGTAGCGACCGCCAGCGAGTCGAGGATGGGGCCCTGTCCTTGTCGGACAGCGAGGGTCCCGTCTTCGACGTGCCCGGCCGTATCGATGACAAACTCCACGACTTCGTGCCCCCGCACACCCGCGTCCCGAAGACATTGCCTGTATTGAACCACCCCCTGGTGGATCACGACGGGCCGCTCATCCACATCCGCGAGCGAACGTGGTCTTGTGGAATCGGCAGTGGCTTGCGCCGTGACGCCAGGCGCGTGCAACACGACGAGCAGGGCGCCGGCCGGGAAGATGCGACTAGCGCTCATTCGCGCTCCGGAACCACAGCCGCTCAGCGGCGGCGGGCTGCGCATATACGTCGGTGAGCGCCGAATCTCCCGGCGGCAACGGCTCGTCCACGCAGTCATCGGTCGCCTGGTCGATCTCCTCCTTTACCCGCGCGTCAATCTCCTCCAACTCGCGGTTCTCCGTCCAGTCATTCTGGACCAGTTGCTTGACGTAGCGGTCCACCGGATCGTTCTCCTTAGCCCACCAGTCGAGCTCGTCGGGGGCGACGTAGTGCTGGTCGTCGTGCTCGGCGTGCCCCTTGCGGCGGTACGTCTTAACCTCGATGAAGTGCACCCCCGCCCCTGCGCGGGCCTGCCCCACGGCGTGCTGAGTCGCCTGGTACACCGCGAACACGTCGTTCCCGTCCACCGTCACTGCCGGAATGCCGTAGCCCTTCGCTTTGTCGGCGAGATCCTTCACGGCGAACTGCTTCTCGGGCGGCGTCGAATAGGCCCAGCGGTTGTACTCGGCGATCACCACGAGGGGGACCTGCCGCACCGCCGCGAAGTTCAGCCCCTCGTGGAACGTGCCGGTCGAGGTGGCGCCATCGCCGATGAAGACGAGCCCGACGCGCGGCTCCCCCCGCAGCTTGAAGGCGAGCGTGATGCCCGCCATCACCGGGATCATGTCGCCCAAGTGGGAGATCTGACCGACGAATCCGCGTTGCAGATCGTTGAAATGCACGTTCATCTCGCGCCCGGCCGTCGGACCCGCGGCCTTCGCCATGTACTGGCGCAGGATCTCGATCGGCTGGGCGCCCATCACCAGCATGGCACCGAGGTTGCGGATCAGGGGCGAGAGCAGGTCCCGGTTGGGACCGCGCTCCAGCGCGTAGGCGGCGGCCACCGACTCCCCTTCCTGCCCGAGCGAGCGGTACAGCCCTCCGATGACCTTGGTCTGCCGGTACAGCGCGCTGAGCCGCTCTTCCAGGGTGCGCGTGAGCCGCAAGAAGCGATAGATCTCGAGCAGCTGGGGGCGCGTGAGGCCCGCCGGAATCGGCGGGGACTCACGGGTCGGAGCGGCGCGGGAGGCCATGACGTAAATTATAGTGGGCGTGAAACTTGGCGGGACGGGACGCCCAAATCAAGCGCGCGCGCCCGAGCGGGCCGCGCCCCGGTGACACCCCGGGCCTGAGGGAGGTGCGATGGCGACGCTCAAGTTGCGCGTGAGCGGCATGACGTGTGGCCACTGCCAGGCGAAGGTCGAGCAGGCGCTGCGGCACACGGCGGGCGTGTACTCCGCGTTCGTGGAGCTCGAGACGGGCGAGGCGGAAGTGGACTTCGACGACGACAGCCTGACGACGGGGCAGCTCATGTCCGCAATCGAGCGCGCGGGGTACACGGCGAAACTCGCCGGTTAGTACGCCCCGCGCAGCTCGTGGGTCGGCTCAACCTGCTGGTGGATCTCCGCCAGGAATCGCTTCGCCAGCCGGTCGAGTTCTGACTCGCCCAGCTGGTCCGTGCTCACTTCCACAAGCGTATAGTGCCCGCCCTCGGCGCGGGCGACGATCGTCACGCGGCCGAGCGCACCCGCGTAGGTGCGTCGGCGCGGGGCCTCGTCCGCCGGCGCTAGCCGCGCCCCGAAGAACGCCTTCGCATGCGCCAGCACCGCGTCGGGCGGCGCGGTGGTGCGGTGGAAGTATCTCATCGCGCGCCCGCCCCCCCCGCCCCCCCCACCTCGCCCGCCCGCCCGGCCCGGCCGCTCATGCGCCCCACGCCGGGCGGAACCGGCGCAACCGGAGGCTGTTCAGCACCACGCTCAGGCTGGACCAGGCCATCGCCGCGCTCGCCAGCACGGGCGAGAGCAGGACGTGGAAGAAGGGGTACAGCACGCCGGCGGCGATCGGGATCCCGAGCACATTATACACGAAGGCCCAGAACAGATTGACCCGGATGGTGCGCGTCGTGCGGCGCGACAGCTGCAGGGCCGTCACCACGCCGCGCAGATCGCCGCGGATCAGAGTGACGTCGGACGCTTCCATGGCGATGTCCGTGCCCGTGCCGATCGCGATTCCCACGTCGGCCTGAGCCAGCGCCGGCGCATCGTTGATCCCGTCGCCCACCATGGCCACGTGCTTCCCCTCCCGTTGCAGCTGTTTCACGAGCTCCGCCTTCTGCGACGGCAGCACGTCCGCCAGCACGACGTCGATGCCCACGTCACGAGCTACGGCGTCGGCCCCGCGCTTCGAGTCCCCCGAGACCATCATCACCGTGAGCCCCAGCCGCTTCAGATAGGCGACGGCTTCCGCGCTGGTCGGCTTGAGGGGATCGGAGATCGCGATCACCGCATACACCGTGTTGTTGACCACGACGATCACCGGCGTGCGGCCCTGGGCGGCGAGCCGGTCCCCGTCCTGCCCCAGGCTCCCGAGCTCGAGGCTCCGCTCGCGCGCATGCCGCAGCGAGATCACTTCAATGATGCGCCGGTCCACGGTGCCGCGCGCGCCGCGTCCCTCCATCACGGCGAATTTGTCCACCGGCAGCAGCTCGACCTGCCGGTCTTTGGCCGCCTTGAGGACGGCCCCGGCCAGCGGATGTTCGGACTTCTGTTCCACCGCGGCGGCCCACTTGAGCACTTCGGCGGGGGCGATCGGGGTGCCGTCGGGGCGTTTGGCGGTCACAATATGGGTGACCACGGGGTGCCCTTCGGTGATCGTGCCCGTCTTGTCGAGCAGCACGGTGCGCACGCGGGACAGGCGATCGAGCGCCTCACTGCTGCGGATCAGGATGCCGTGTTCCGCCGCCTTCCCCGTCCCCACGAGGATCGCCGTGGGCGTCGCGAGGCCGAGGGCGCAGGGGCAGGCGATCACGAGCACGGTGACGAGGGCGATCGTCGCGAACACGACCGCGGGCGCGGGGCCAACGTCGAACCACACGACGAAGGCGGCGATGGCGAGCGCCAACACGATGGGCACGAACACGCCCGCCACCTGGTCGGCGAGTCGTTGGATCGGGGCCTTGGTCGCTTGCGCGTCCTCGACGAGCTCGACGATCTGGCCCAGGGCTGAGTCCTTGCCGACGCGCGTGGCGCGGAACGTGATGCTGCCCGTCGTGTTGAGCGTCGCGCCGATCACCTCGTCGCCCGGCCGTTTCGCGACCGGCAGCGGCTCGCCGGTGAGCATCGACTCGTCCACGGCGGCCGCCCCGTCGGTCACGACGCCGTCCACCGGGATCTTCTCGCCCGGCTTGACGACCACGAGATCGCCCGGCGCGACGGCTTCGACCGCGAGCTCGATCTCCTTGCCGTCGCGCAGGACGTGCGCCGTTTTCGGCTTGAGCGCCGCGAGCCGGCGGATCGCTTCGGAGGTGCGGCTCTTGGCCCGGGCTTCGAGCAGCCGCCCCAGGAGAATCAGGGCGATGATGGCGGACACCGCTTCGTAATACACGTCGGCCGGCCGACCGGCGGCGGCCCACACGGCCGGCGCGACGGTGGCGCCGAGCGAGTAGAGGTAGGCGGCGAGGGTGCCCACGCCGATCAGGGTGTTCATGTCGGCGGTGCGGTGTTTGAACCCGCTCCACATCCCGCGATAGAACTGAGCCCCGGACCACACCACGACGGGCAACGTCACGAGCGCGAGCCCGCCCTTGAGCCACCGCGGGTCGATGCCGGTCGGCCCGCCGAGCGCGTCCTGGACGCGCAGCGCGAGCGGCATGAGCAGCCGTCCCAGCAGGTCGACCTGCTTCAGCGTGTCGTCGGGTTCCCGGGCCATCAGCAGCATGGCGCCGAGCATGCTCACCACGGTGGCCCCGGCGGCGAGCGCGAACTTCCGGCTCAGGGTGCGCACCTCGCGTTGGCGCGCCAGGCGCTCGCGCTCGACCGGGTCTTCGGTGGGGATGGGCGCCGCTACCTGAAACCCGGCCGCGCGCACCGCGCGCTCCAGCTCCTCGGCCGTCGTGGCGCCGGGGATGTAGTCGACGGTGACGGTCTCCGTCGCCTGGTTGGCGGCGGCGCGGATCACGCCTCTCACCCGGCGCAGCGCCTGCTCCAGCGGGACGACGCTCGGCGCGTAGTGCAGCTGCTCCACGGTGAACGTGACGCTCGCCTTGCCGCAGTCGTAGCCCGCGGTGCGGATCGTGTTGATCAGTTCGGCGACGTGGGTCTGGGCGTCGTCGTAGTCCACCGCGGCTTTGCCGGTGGCGTAGTTGACGGTCGCGGCGCCGACGCCCGCGGCGCTCCCCAGCGCCTCCTGGACGGTGGCGGCGCACGAGGCGCAGCTCATGCCCTCGATCGGGAGCACGATGCGCGCCTTACTCATGGAACTTGTGGGGTGAGGCCGAGGGCTTGCGGTCGGCGGTGGCGGGCTCCACCACGAGCAGGCCCTTCAGCATGTTCATGCCGCACCGGAACGGGAACTCGCCGGCGGTCTCGGGGGTGAACTCGACCGCGGTCGTCTGGAACGCGGGCAGCGCGACGTCGACGCCGAACTGCTCGAACACCACGCGCTCGGAGCAGTCCGCGGTCTCGTCGCGGTAGAACAGCAGCCGAACCGGCCGGCCGGCCTGCACCACGACGGTATCGGGGGTGTAGCCGCCCTTCACGGTGATGCGCACCTCCTGCACGCCGTCGGTGGGGGTGGCGGCGGTCGCCGTTCCGGTCGCGAACAGGAAGTACCACAGCACCCACGCGATGGCGCCGAGACCGGCGGCGGTAACGACGTACTGCGGGACGCTCACGCCTTCTCGTAGTACTCGATGCCGAGGTGGGTGATCTGTTCCTCGCCCTTGAGCCAGCGCAGCGTGTTCTTCAGCTTCGTCTGCTGGATGAACAGGTCGTGTTCGGGGTAGAGGCCGGGGGCCGTCTGCGGGCTCTTGAAGTAAAACGAGAGCCACTCCTGGATCCCCGAGAGCCGGGCCCGCTGCGCCAGGTCGAAGTACAGCGCGAGGTCGAGCACGATCGGCGCGGCGAGGATCGAGTCGCGGCACAGGAAGTCGACTTTGATCTGCATCGGATAGCCGAGCCATCCGAAGATGTCGATGTTGTCCCAGCCCTCTTTGTTGTCGCCGCGCGGCGGATAGTAGTTAATGCGGACCTTGTGGAACACGTTGCCGTACAGCTCGGGATACTGGTCCGGCTGCAGGATGTACTCGAGCACGCCGAGCTTCGACTCTTCTTTCGTCTTGAACGACTCGGGGTCGTCGAGCACTTCCCCGTCGCGATTGCCGAGGATGTTGGTGGAGTACCAGCCCGCGAGGCCGAGCATGCGCGCCTTGAAGGCGGGCGCGAGCACCGTCTTCATCATCGTCTGCCCGGTCTTGAAGTCCTTGCCGCCGATCGGGAGCTGGCGCTCCTCCGCCAGGCGCTCGAGCGCCGGGATGTCGACCGTGAGGTTGGGCGCGCCGTTCGCGAACGGGACGCCCTCCATCAGGGCCGCGTAGGCGTACAGCATCGAGGGCGCGATGGCCGGATCGTTTTGGTCCATCGCCTGTTCGAACGCCCGCAGGTTCTGGTGCGCCGGGCCGGGCGTCAAGAACACCTCGGTCGACGCGGCCCAGATCATCACCAGTCGCTCGGCACCGGAGCGCTTGCGGAACTCGCGGATGTCCTGGCGCAGCTGCTCGGCGAGCTCGCGTTTCGTCTTCCCGGTCTTGACGTTGGTCCCGCTCAGCCGCTTCACATAGTGCTGATCGAACGCGGCGGGAAGCGGGCGGATGGCCTTGAGGAAATCGGCGACGGGCTCGACGTGGTGTGGGTCGAGCACGCCAGCCTTCTTGGCCGCGGTGTAGGCGTCGTCCGGAATGGGATCCCAGGCCGCGAACACGAGGTCGCCGAGCGGCGCGAGCGGCAGGAACTCCTTGATCTTCGGCGCGCGGCGCTCGGTGCGCTTGCCGAGACGGATCGTGCCCATTTGGGTGAGCGACCCGATGGGCAGGGCCGTGCCGCGCCGCACGTGCTCGACGCCGGCGATGAAGGTGGTGGACACGGCCCCCAACCCCACCAGCATCACGCCCAACTTGCCTGTGGCGGGCGCAATGTCCCGGCCGGCCTGCTGTGCCACGATCACGGTCCTTTCGGCGACTGGAGGGCCGGCGCCCGGCCGGGGAGCGGATCGCGCGGGCGCGGGGCGCGCTGCACGGCCGGCGCGCGGGAGGCCCGAGCGACGTACACGACGCGCTGCACCACGGTGACCGAGGTGGCGAACGCGAGAATGACGACGATCCAAAACAGCACGCTGCCGCGCTCCCCGGCGCCCACGATCATGGTCGGCGCTCCCAGCAGCAGCACCCGCTCGGCGCGCTGCGCGAGGCCGACCTGCGCCGTGAGGCCCAATCCCTCGGCCCGGGCGCGCGTGTAGGACACGAGCAGCGAGGCGGCGAGCGCCGCGAAGGTCGCGAGGACCGCGGCGGTGAGGCGCTCGGGCACCACGCCGCCGCGCAGGAAGTAGACCGCGACCCCGCTGAACAGCACCGCCTCGCCCACGCGGTCGAGCGTCGAGTCGTAGAAGGCGCCGAAGGTGGTGCTCATCCCGCCCTGGCGCGCCACCCGCCCGTCGATCATGTCCAGCAGGCCGGACAGGAGCAGCAGGAACCCGCCCCAGTGCACGGCGCCGAGCCCGAAGGCCGCCGCCGCGCCGGCGATGACGAGCGTGCCGAGGGTGGTGATGGCGTTGGGCCGAACGTGCCACCGGATCAGCAGCCGCGCGAGCGGATCGAGGGCCCTGCCAAAGCCGTCGCGCAGCCACTGCGGGATCACGTTCATAGGCGGGAGAAGCTAGCGAGGCGTGGCAAGAGTCTCAATAGCGCGCGACGAGCGGCGCGCCCCCGCGCGGGCGCGTTCCGTCATGGCACTGGTGGGTCAGGCCCCGGCCCCGGGCGGCACGCCCCGGTCGCGTGGCGCCGTGGACCGCGCGAGATCGGTGTCGACGCCGCGCGGCACCACATAATACGCGGCCACGAGCAAGTAAAGCGCGAAGCTCAAGACCGGGGCGACGAGCGACACGAGCATCGCCGTCGTGTAAGTCGCCCATCCCACGCGATAGGCGACGATCGTCTGGCGGATCGTGGACGGGGCAACCTCCGGGGCGAACGCCCCGCGGCGCACCAGGTGGGCGAGCAACAGGTTGTAGGCGGTCGCCGAGCTCGTCAGCGTCAGCCCGTACAAGAACGTCGCCGGACGGGTGCGCGGATAGGCCCCGAGCGTGGACGTTGCGAATGGAATGAACGCGACGACCCCCAGCAACAGGAAGTTGAGGAAGACGGTGGTGCGATCCACCGTGTGCACGAGCCGGAACAGCGCGTGGTGGTTCTGCCACATGATGCCGATGACGGCGAAGCTGAGCCCGTACGCCAGGACGTTCGGCCACAGCGCGAGCAGGGCGTGCGCCAGCGCCCCCTCGGCCGGCGAGGCGTCCTTGAAGGGGGGCAGCACGATGCCGAGGACGAGCAGCGTGATCGCGAACGCGAAGACGCCATCGGAGAAGGCTTCGAACCGCGCCTTGTTCATCGCGCGCGGCACACGATACGCCCCAGGCCCATCCGGCTAGTGGCGGATCTTGAAGTCGATCGGAATCCTCATGAACACCGAGACGGCATGGCCCCCGAGCTTCCCGGGGCGGTACCGGGCGTGCAACACGTAGTCGATGCAGACGTCGTCAAAGTCGGAATTGGGACTCTTGAGCACCGTGACGGAGCCCGGGTCGACGCGGCCCGTGCTGTCGATGATCGCGCCCACGATCACGCGACCCTGCACGCCTTGCTCGAACAATTGCGGGGGATATCTGAGGCGCGGCTGAACGAGGATGCGGGGTTTCTCGTCGACCTGGCCTTCGCGATACACGCCGTGCGGCAAAGGCGGCACGACGTCGAACACGACCGGCAGCTTCACCCAGGTGCGCACCGCCTGTCCGTGGCGCCGCCCCGGCCGGAACGTGGTCCCGAGCGCGAACTCCTTCGCCGCGGCCACGAGACCGGAATCCCCGCTTTCGATCACCTGGAGTGACGCCGGGTCGGGGCGGCCCAGGGTATCGATGACCACCCGCAGCATGATGCGCCCTTCGATCCCGGCGTGCCGCAGGCTGTCCGGGTAATCGAGCGGGGGGCGGGACAGCACGCTCGGGTGCTCGTCCAGTTCCTCGGCCGCGAACACTTTGTCCGCGGCGGGCGTGGAGTCCTGGGCGTGCCCCGCCCGTGGTGCTGCGGCCGCGACGGCAACGAGCAACGCTACGACGCCATGCCAACGCACAACGTTCTCCGGTGAGGCCCGAGGGGGTTCGCCGACGCCGCGCCCGACGCGGTGCGCGGTCGGTAGTAGTGTAGCACAACAGGGCCGGGCGGGAAGGCAGTCCTGGGGTTCGGCTCCACGGTGGCGCCGTCAGCGCCGTGGTGGCGCGCTCGGGTGCAGGCGACGCCTCGGGGCCTGAAGGACGGCGGCGCAGCGCAGGCGTTTATTATTGGCAGCGTGCCCCCGGCCACGGTCTCCGTCGCTGGAAGGTCCACCACCGTGCGTACCAATGGCGCTGGAGGAACCGACGCGAGGTCACTCAGTAGAGCAGGTACTGGGCCCGCATCCGGCGAAACCGCGCCAGCTCGGGTTGCCACGCCCGCGCGATCGCCCCGGCGGCCGTCCCGCGGAGAATCGCCCGGCGCAACGCCGGACCGGTCGCGAGCCCGTCGAAGCGCCGTGCATCGATGCGCAGCGCATCGCGCTGCGCCAGGTGGAGCGCCGTGAGCAGGGCGACGGCC
>DATBBW010000114.1:0-2147 GCA_036270795.1 Gemmatimonadales bacterium
CTCGCCGTACGTGCCGCTCGGGCACTGGACGATGCCGTACGTCGAGCACCTGATCGCTCGCGGCATTATCACCGACCCCACGCCGCTCACCCGGCCGCTCAAGCGCCACGATCTCGTGGTGGCCCTGCATGCCGTGGACACGCTCACCGTGAGCGCGTCCGTGCTTGCGACCCTGCACCGGCTCCTCGCCGCCCTGGACGTCGCGCAGCCAGCTCCGCGCTACCGCCTCGTCGCCGACGTGGGCCTCGCCGCCGCGACCTACGCTCGGCGCGATCCCCTGGCCGCCATCACCGACACGGGCCCGCGCCAGGCGGGCGCGGGCCACGGCACGGCGAACGGCGGACTCGACATCGAGTTGCTGTTCGGGCCGGTCGTCGCCGTCACCCACCCCTATCTCGACACGCGGCTCAAGTACGATCCCGACTGGTACGGGCAGAAGACGCGGGTCGTCGCGGGGCGCGCCGCCGAATCCTACATCGCAGCCCAGTGGCGGTTGGGCGAGCTGTTTTTCGGGCGGCTGGACCGCAACTGGGGGCCGAGCGGGATCCAGGGGCTGCTGCTCTCCGACAACCCCTATGGACTCGACCACCTGAGCATCACCTTGGGGACGGCGAACTTTCAGCTCCAGGCGATCGCGACGCAGCTCGACGACCGTGTGGACTCGACGGGGACCCTGGTGCACCGCTACATGCGGCAGCACCGCCTCTGGGTGCGCCCGGGGAAACGCCTGGCGGTCGCGCTGTGGGAGGGCACGATCCCCGCCGGCCCCGGCCGCCAGTTCGAGCCGTGGTACCTGAACATCATGAACCTGGGTCTGCTCGAGCAGCAGAACGCTGGCGGGAAGATCGAGAGCGCCCTGGGGCTCGATATCGAGCGGCAGGGCGACGTCACGCTGTACGCCCAGTACATGCAAGGCGACATCCAGGTCGACCGCAACCTGCCCACCGACTTGAAGCCCACGAGCTACGGGTTGACGGTGGGCGCGAAGGGCGCCCTCGGCTTCTCCGCCGCCGCGTGGAACCTGTTCTATACGCGCGTCGCCAACCTCGCCTACCGGGACGAGACGAACTACGATACCCCCCAATACCACGGGCTCGGGACGGGTCGCAATTTCGCCGACTACGATCAGGCGACGCTGACGCTGGGCCTGCTGCCGCGCCCCGGCCTGCTCGTCCACCCCGAGCTCACCCTGCTGCGCCAGGGCGAAGGCGATCCGCGCCACCCCTTCCCGCCCGTCTCGGCCTACCCCGCGACGCCCACGATCTTCCAGGGCGTTGTCGAGCGCACGCTGCGGGCCGCGCTCTCGGGCAGCTACGCGCCGACTGAACGGCTCGGCCTGACGTTTGACGTCGGCGTGCACCACACCACCAACTACCAGCACGTGACCGGCGATACGCGGACCCAATTCATCGGGTCGGTCGGCGTGAGCTATCGGTTCGTGTGGGTGGGAGCACTGCCCTGACCGAGCCCCGCCTCACCCGCGACACTCTGGAGCAGCTGCTCGGCAAGATGGCCGAGCGGCGCATCGTGGTGGTGGGCGACGCGATGCTCGACATCTATCTCTCGGGCGATGCGGAGCGGATCTCGCCCGAGGCGCCGGTGCCCGTGGTCACGGTGCACACGCGCCGCTACGCGCTCGGGGGCGCGGCGAACGTCGCCGCGAACGTCGCGGCCATCGGCGCCGAATGCCGGCTCGTGGCCGTGATCGGCGACGACCCGCGCGGCGACTCGCTCCGCGCGGAACTGGCGCAGAGCCGGCTCGTGGACGAGCACATCGTGGTCGCGGCCGCGCGCCCCACAACCTCCAAGACCCGGGTCACCGCGCGCGGGCAGCAAGTCGTGCGCATCGATGAAGAGGTGGACGACCCCGTCCCGGCCCGCGCCGAGACCGAGCTCCTGAAGCAGTTGGAGCGCGCCATGGCGGATGCCGATGCCCTCGTGCTCGAGGACTACAACAAGGGCACGCTCACGCCCCCCGTGATCGAGCGCGCCATGGCGCTCGCCCAGAAGCGCGGCGTGCCCGTCGTCGTGGACCCCAAGTTCAAGCACTTCTTCGCCTACAGGGGTGCGACCATCTTCAAGCCCAATCGCCGCGAGCTCGAGCAGGCGATGGGCGCGACGCTCGATCTCGCGGTGCCCGATGCGCT
>DATBBW010000115.1:0-4295 GCA_036270795.1 Gemmatimonadales bacterium
GCGCGCGTCGCGGATCTCGAGCATCACCGGCCCGCTCGCGGGGCGGGCGAGATAGTAGTCGAGCACGGCGCCGTCGGGCGGGTTCTTCGCCGTCGGCTCGTCGGGCGGGAGCGGCGTGTCGGTGTTCAAGTTCCAGCGCACCCGCACGGCCGGGGCAGGCTGGTACAGGTAGGCGTCGCTCGCCCGGGCCGCGGCGGCGATCTGCCGCAGCGGCGTGATGTCGTCGAGGATCCAGAACGATCGCCCGTGGGTGCCCACGACGAGGTCCGCGTCGTGGATCACGAGATCGCGCACGGCGGACGGCGGCAGGTTGAGCTGCAACGCCTGCCAGTGATCGCCCGCGTCGAACGACACGTACACGCCGCGCTCCGTGCCGGCAAACAGGAGGCCGCGGGTGACGGGATCTTCGCGCACGGCGTTGACGACGGCGCTCGCCGGCAGGCCGGCCACCGTCTCCGTCCAGGTCCGCCCGCCGGTGCGCGTGCGGTAGATGTGGGGGTGCAGATCGTCGAGCCGGAAACGGTTCACCGCGGCGTACGCCGTGAGCGTGTCGAAGTGGGACGCCTCGATGAGCGACACCTTGCTCCACGGCGTGAGCTCCGGTGGGGTGACGTCGCGCCACGTCCGCCCGCCGTCGTGGGTCACGTGGATCAGCCCGTCGTCGGTCCCGACCCACAGCAGGGTCCGTTTCCGGAACGACGGCGCGATCGTGTAGATCACGCCGCGGTGCGTGCCGTGCTCGGGATCGAGTGCGGTGAAGGCGCCCAGGGTGGCGGGCACGTCGGAGCGGGCGCGGGTCAGGTCCGGGCTGATCGTCTGCCAGCTCGCGCCGCCGGTCGTGGTCTGGAACAGCACGTCGGCCCCGAGGTAGAGCACTCGCGGATCGACCGGCGAAAACACCACCGGCATGGTGCGGACCCAGCGGTACGTGCCGAGCCGGACCGGCTCGGGCGACACGTCCTGCACCTGGCCCGTGTTCCAGTCGAAGCGCGCCAGCTTGCCGCCGAAGATCGCGTTGGGGTGCAGCGGGTCGGGGGCGACATAGCCGTACTCCTCGGCACCGACCGGGTGCCACTCGCGGTCGGTGATCTGGCCGTCGTTGCCGCGGCTCGCGACGCCGGCCGACCCGCTCTCCTGCTGCCCGCCGTACACCCAGTAGGGGAAGCGGCTATCGGTCGCCACGTGGTAGAACTGGGCCGTGGGTTGGTTGTACCACGAGCTCCACGTCTCTCCGCCGTTCACGGTAACGATGGCCCCCTGGTCGCCCGCGAGCAGGATGACCTTCGGGTCCGCGGGATTGATCCACAGGCGGTGGTAGTCGTCGCCCCCCGGGGCGCCGCGCCACCCGGTGAAGCTGCGGCCGCCGTCGGTGGACTTCCACGTCACGACGTTGGCGACGTAGACCACGTCGGGATTGGTCGGATCGACCTTCACTTCGTTGAAGTCGCCGTCGCGCCCCCACAACCGGTCGTCGTGATTGACGAGCTGCCACTGTTCGCCGGCGTCGTCGGAGCGGTACAGGCCACCGCCCCGTTTGGCCCCGAGCACCGCGTACAGCCGTCCGGGCGCGCTCGCCGCCGCGCCGAGCCCGATGCGGCCGAGCCCGTCGGCGGCGCCGGGCAGGCCCGCCGTGATGGGGCGCCACGTGGTCCCGCCGTCGGTGGATTTGTAGAGGCCGTTCGACGCCGAGAGGGTCCACGAGCTCCCGATCTCCCACGGCGCCTGGCGCGCGGCCCACAGCACGGCGAACACGGTCTCGGGGTTCGCGGGGTCGAGCATCACGTCCACCGCCCCGGTGTTGTCGTCCTTGAAGAGGACCTGCTGCCACGTGGCGCCGCCGTCCGACGAGCGAAACACGCCGCGGGTGGCGTTCGGGCCGTAGGGGTGACCGAGCGCGGCGACGAACACCCGGTTCGGGTCCCGCGGGTGCACCGCGATGGCGGCGATCTGCTGGGCGTCCTCCAGGCCGAGGTGGCGCCACGTGCGTCCGCCGTCGGTGGACGTATACACGCCGTCGCCTACCGACAGGTCAGGCCGCTGCAGCCCCTCGCCGCTCCCCACGTACAGTGTCTGCGGGTCGGACGGGGCCACGGCGATCGCGCCGATCGATCCCGTGGGCTGGTCGTCGAAGATGGGCGTCCAGGTGCGGCCGGCGTCGGTGGTGCGCCACACGCCGCCATTGTTGACGCCGATGTAGAACAGGTGGGGCGCGCCGGGCACGCCCGTCGCCCCCACCGTGCGCCCGCCCCGAAACGGTCCGATGAGGCGCCAGTGGAGCCCCGCGAACAAGGCGGGATCGTACCCTTGGGCGCCGAGCATCGGGACGCGACCTGCCAGGAACACCGCCACGAGCACCGCCGAGCGAGCCACGAGAGCCACCGACCGCCTCCTCCGGTTAGAGCTTGCGGGTGACGGCGCGGAATCGCGCCGGGTCGACGAGCCGGGCGACCGAGACGCCGGGCACAGCCATGCGACCATCCTTCCCCATCGTCAGCTTAATGACGTCCGCCCCCCGGCCGTACCATCGAGCGCTCGGCTCCAAGTCGGAGGGGTAGACGCAGCCGGGCAGCGCCGCGACGGCGAGTGCCGCCTGCGATCCGATTCCGGACTCGGGCATGGTGCCGACCCACAGTTGCGCCCCGTACTCGAGCGCCGCGCGATAGATGCGGCACACCTCCGCCAGGCCGCCGACGCGGTGGACCTTGATGTTCCAGACGCGGGGGCCGCCCAGGGCCATCACCTGGCGGGCGAGGGCGGCGCTCGTGAGCGTCTCGTCCAAACATACTGGAGTGTGGAGCGCGCGGCCCAGAGCGGCGTGGCCCACGAGCTCCTCGGGCGCGAGCGGCTGCTCGATGTAGAGCAGGCCCGCCTCATCCAAGGCGCGGAGGTTCGGCTCGTGGGTGGGCCAAGCGTACGCACCGTTCGCGTCCACGGTGAGCGGGAGATCGCTGCGCGTCAAGCCGGCGCGCGCCGCCCGGACGGCCACCGCGTCCCACTCGGGCGTCACCTTGATCTTCACACGCCGGTAGCCCTGCCCGACGGCGTCATACACCTGACGCGTGAGCGTCGCGGGCTGGCCGTCCTCCGGGATCCCGAGCGCGACGCCGCAGGGGACGCTCGCCGCCGGCGCCACGCCGAGCCGCGAGGCGACGAGCTGGGCCAGGCCGACGCCGGTGCGATGGGCCTCGAGATCCCAGGCGGCCGTCTCCACCCCCGCGCGGGCGAACCCGTTGCCGCGCACCCCCTCGCGCAGGGCGGCGTCTACGGCTTCAGGGGCGTCGAACGCCGCGCCGACGATCCGCGGCAGGAGGACGCGCTCGATCAGGTCGCGGGCGCTCGCCAGCGTTTCCTCGGAGTAGAACGGCCGCTCGAAGGGCGGCGCCTCGCCGTAGCCCGTGTGCCCGGCGTCATCGTGCAGCACGACGATGAGCGAGTGCCGCGCGTCGATCCGGCCGCCCGAGATGATGAACGGCTCGACCAGCGGGAGGCGCAGCTCGAACAGCTCAGCTTGCGTGATGCGCACGGGCCGCCACGTCCAGGAAATGGAGCTCGCCGCCGCGGCGCGCGAGCGCGCCCTCGGCTTCGCGCTCGAGCAGGCCGGCGATCACGCCGTCCCGCGGATCGAACACGAGGGCATGCAACGCGCGCGCGGTGCGCGCGCCGTGGGTCGCGGGGTACTCCCCGAGGGGGAGCTGGAAGAACGTGTGGAGCGCCACGCTCTCGCACCCGCGGCTCGCGTACTCGAGGACCAAGCGTCCGGAGCAGATGTTCCCGGTGCCCACGAGCGGCGGCCGCGCCGCTCCCGCCGTCAACACCCGCAAATTGCGGTCGCTCAAGTCCCATCCGCCGTAGGCGACGCCCGAACGGGCGTCGAACAACCGGTTGAAGCACACCAGGGCGTCCGCCGTGGCGCAGGTCTGCAACATCTCGATCTGGAACGCGTCGTCGAAGCGCGCGTTCATAAGCTTCACCGCGACGCGCACCGGGATGGGCGATGCCGCGCGGATGCGCCCCGGAACCTCAGCGAGCCAGCGCAGGATCTGCGCGCGATCCGCGGCGAGCGCGTCGCCCGCGAGGGTGGGCGAGAAGTCCTTTTCGACGAGCAGGGGCGGGTCGCGCCACGCGGCGGCGAGCTCGGCCGTGGTGTAGCGGTACTCCGCGTCCCGGAACGGCTCGTCGAGCCGCGGCAAGTGATACTTCACGGACGGCACCGTGACGAGCGCGCCCGCACGCGTCAGGTCGCGTCCCGCGCGCACCAGCGCGAGGTAGTCGGCGAGCGAGCGGTCCCAGCCGCG
>DATBBW010000116.1:0-1966 GCA_036270795.1 Gemmatimonadales bacterium
CGGCTGTACGGGCTCACCGTCGATCCCTGGGTCGACGAGCGGCGCGATCCCTTCAAGGCCACCGAGGCGGCGGTCAACTATCTTGCCGACCTGCGCGAGCGACTCGGCAGCGCCTACCTCGCCGCCGCCGCCTACAACGCCGGCGTGGGGCGCGTCGAGCGCGGCATCGGTCGCCTCCCGGGGGAGCCCGACTCGGTCGACGACCGCACCTTCTTCCAGCTCGCCGACCGGCGCTACCTCCGTCGCGAGACGCGCGACTATGTCCCCAAGTTGATCGCGGCCTCGCTCATCGCCAAGCAGCCGGACCGCTACGGCTTCGCCGTGCCGCCGCTCGCGCCGCTCCTGTTCGACGAGATCACCGTTGCCGACGCGACCGGGCTCGACGTCGTCGCCCGCCTCGCCGACACGACCGTGGCCGCGTTGCTCGAGCTGAACCCGCAGTTCGTGCGCGGGATCACGCCCCCCGGCCGCACCGTGGTCGTGCGCGTGCCCCGGGGTCGCGGGACGCGGGTGGCGGAACGCTACGACAGCCTGCCGGTGACCGACCGCATCACCTTCGTGGACCACTACGTGTCCCGCGGACAGACCCTGTCGGACATCGCCAAGCGCTACCACGTGAGCGTGGCGCTGATCGAGGGCGCGAATCCCCGGGCCAAGTCGCACGCCCTGCGGATCGGCCAGCGCCTCATCATTCCCATGAGCGGGCGCGTGGTGCCGCTCGCGGCGTGGTCGGTGCCGCCCGAGTCGCGCTACCGGCGCGTGAGTCGCACCGACGCCACGTCGACGCAGCACCGCGTCCGTTCGGGCGAAACGGCCACGGTGATCGCGCGCCACTACGGCGTCGGCCTCGCGGCGTTACTCAATTACAACGGACTGACGATGGGCTCGGTGATCCGGCCGGGCGACGTGATGAAGATCCCGCGGAAATGCGGTGCGGCCTGTGACTGAGCGGAGCGGCCCGCCGCCCACCCCCTAACAGCAGGGCGTGGCACGGAGGCCGTCCCGCTGCCTCGAGCGTGCCACGCCCGGTGATGCCCGCCGCGCAGCCTCAGCTCTTGCGGCGATACCCCTTCATGATCGTCGACGCGTACCCGTTCTGCGGATCCCGCCCCGCGTCGAGCAACTCCTGCACCTTGCCCGGGCCGCGGTTATAGGCGAGCAGCGCGAGCCGCAGCTTCGCCTCGGGATTGCCCTCGTAGCGCTCCAGCAAATCCCGCAGGTAGCGGAAGCCGAGGCGCAAGTTGGTGCTGCGATCGTACAGCTGCGCCGTCGTCAGCCCCGGCTCGTACAGCCGCGCCGTGCTCGGGAGCACCTGCGTGTAGCCGATCGCCCCCACCTTGCTGCGCGCCCGGGGATGAAAGTTCGACTCCACCCTGACGAGCCGGAACGCGAGGGTCGGGTCGACCCCCTCGGCCAGGGCGACGTCGTAGATCGCCGCGGCCAAATCGGCCGCAATGGCGTAGTGCGTCGAGTACTCAATGATCGCGTTGGCGCGCTCGAGTTGCAGGCGCGCCACCGCGAGCTCGCCCCGGGTCGCCTCGAGCGACTGCTCGAGGGACCGCAGCTCGCCGATCAGTGCGGGCGCCGTAAGGGCCGTCGGCTGATCGTCAGCTGTGGCGCGTCGTGCCCAACCGCCGATGCTGCTGACCATCAGGGCACCGAGGAGGATCAACCCCCCCTGCAGCATCAGTTTCTGGGTCTTCGTGTGCATAGGCCTCGCTTGTATGTCCGTGCGGCCCAGGAGGGCGCCGCCCTATCGCGTCAGCGTCAACTCACCAGCAGCAGCGCTCAATCTGCCGTGTCGCGCCGCCAATCCCCGCGCGTGCCGCCGGTTTTTTCCACCAACCGCACCGCCTGGATCTCCATCCCCCGGTCCGCCGACTTCACCATGTCGTAGACCGTGAGCAGCGCGACGGACACCGCCGTCAGTGCCTCCATTTCCACCCCGGTCCGGCCCACCGCCTTG
>DATBBW010000117.1:0-2411 GCA_036270795.1 Gemmatimonadales bacterium
GTGATCATCGGCATCTTGGCCGCCATCGCGATCCCGAAGTTCGCCAACACGAAGGAGAAGGCGTACATCTCCTCGATGAAGTCGGATCTCCGGAACATGGTGACCGCCGAGGAAGCGTACTTCGCGGATTCCGTGAAGTACTCGACCGCCACCAGCTGCGCCAACCCGGCGCCCGCTGGTAACGCGTCGTGGTGCGCCAGCGTCGGTAACACCCGTGGCGCGATCACGATCGGCACGGGGACGCAGGCCGGTTGGACCACGAGCATCACCAACATCAACACGCCAAAGAGCTGCGCGATTTACGTGGGCGCGATTACGCCCTCCGCGCCGGCCACGGCATCGGATCCAGAGGGCGCGCCGGTCTGCCGGTAAGCCTTCAGTAGCGGGAAGTGGCGAGCGGCGGGGGACCTCCCCGCCGCTCGTTTTTTGTACCTTTGATCCGCCATGCCAGCGCCGCCATCGCTCCGCACGGAGCTGCTGGTCCACCTCGCCTTCCTCGCCGCGACCGCGCTCTTGCTCGGCGTCGGCACCGTCCTGTTGGCGGCGGCGCTCGCCCCCGATCGGGCGTTCCCCCTCATTCTCGTCATCGTGGCGCTCGACGTGACCGTGTTCATCTTCTTCGGCCGCTATCTCGTGACCCGGCTCGTGCTCGCGCCCGTGGACCGACTCGTCCGCGCGGCCGACGCCGTCGCCGCGGGGGACTTTGCCGCCCGGGCCCCGGGGGCGGAGACTCGCGACTTCCAGATCCTGGCGGAGCGGCTCAACCGCATGACCGATCACCTGCTCGATGCGCGGGGCCAGCTCGTGCGCTCCGAAAAGCTGGCGAGCGTGGGGCGGCTCGCGGCGGGGGTCGCCCATGAGGTGGGGAACCCGCTCGGGGCGATCGGGACCTACGTCGAGGTGTTGCGCCGCCGGGGCGCGGACGCCGAGGTGGTGACGGGTGTGACACGCGAGCTCGAGCGGATCGACCGCATCGTGCGGGGGCTCCTCGACTACGCCCGGCCCCGCGAGGAGCCGCTCGCGCCGCTGGATCCGGTCGAGGTGCTGCGCGGTGCGCACGCCTTGCTCGTGGCGCAAGGCGCCCTGAAGCCGGTGCGGGCGGCACTCGAAGTCGTGCCCGGCGTACCCCAGATTCTCGGCCGGGCCCATCTCCTCGAGCAGACCATCGTGAACCTGGTCCTGAACGCCGTAGACGCGGCCCCCGCAGGCCTGGTCATCCTCGGGGCCCAGCCCTGGGCCTACGAGCCCCGGCGCGCCGCGCCGCGGCGTGCCACGGACACCGCCCCCGTAGCGTTCCCACGGGACGAGGCCCGGCGTCCCGCCCGCATCGAGTTTGCGCCCGGGCAGCCCGGCGCGTTGTTGTTGGTCGCCGACTCGGGTCCGGGCGTGGCACCGGAGGATCGCGAGACGATCTTCGAGCCGTTCTACACCACCAAGCCGCCGGGCCGCGGCACGGGACTCGGCCTCGCGATCGTGGCGCGCGCCGTGCACGACATGGGCGGCGTCGTCTGGGTCGACCCGGCGCGGGAGGGCGGGGCCGCCTTCAAGCTGTTCTTCCCTGCCGCCCCCGCGCACCCCGCCGACCCGTGAGCCGCGTCCTCGTGGTCGACGACGAACCGGGGCTGCGCCAATCGCTCGGCCTCCTGTTGGCCGACGCGGGCTACGAGGTCACGGCACAAAGCGACGGCGCCCAGGCCCTGCGGGCGGCGCTCGCGCAGCCCGTCGATCTGATCCTGTGCGACGTGCGCATGCCCGATATGGACGGCCTGGCCTTTCTGCGCGCCTACAAGCGCCAGGGGGGCGCCGCGCTCGTCATCATGATGAGTGCCTACGGCGGTGAGGAGGCGGCCCTCGCGGCGATGAAGGAGGGCGCCTACGACTATATCCCCAAGCCGTTCCGGCCCGACGAGGTCGTCCTCACGTTGCGCAAGGCCGAAGAGCGAGAGCGGCTTAGACACACCATCGCGACACTAAGAGCACAGCTCGACAGCGCCCCTGCGGCCCGCGCCCTCATCGCCGAGAGCCCAGCGATGCGCCAGGCGCTCGAGGTCGTGGCGCGCGTGGCCGAGCACACCACGACGGTGTTGATCACGGGGGGGCGCGGCACGGGCAAGGAAGTGATTGCGCAGGCGATCCACCGCGCCAGCCCGCGCGCCGGACGGGCGTTCGTGGCGGTGAACTGCGCGGCGATCCCCGAGACCCTGCTCGAGTCCGAGTTGTTCGGCTACGTGAAGGGCGCCTTCACCGGCGCCGCCGCCGACCGGCTGGGCCTGTTCGAGCAGGCGGACGGGGGGACGTTGCTGCTGGACGAGATCGGCGAGCTGCCGCTCCCGTTGCAGGCCAAGCTGCTCCGGGTGCTGCAGGAGAGCGAGATCCGGCGGGTCGGTGATCAGCGGACCCGGCGGGTCGAC
>DATBBW010000118.1:0-3802 GCA_036270795.1 Gemmatimonadales bacterium
GTGCGGCGCCGGGTCACGGTGCCGAGCTGCAAGCCTTCGAGCTCGAGCCGGGCCCGCGCGTCCGCCTGCGACATGCCGAGCAGGTCGGGCACGGGGATCGTGGGCGCCCCGCGGCTCACCACGACCGTCACCGGAGCGCCGGGGGGCTGGACGCTCGTCGCGGGCGGTCGCGTCACCATGGCGATCCCCCGGGGCGCGGCGGCCTGCACCGACTCCACTTGGCTCACCGTGAGCCCCGCGGCCTCGATCAGGCGCGCAGCGAGCTCCCCGTCCAGCCCCGTCACGTCCGGCACCGGAATCTTGGGCGGGCCGTCGCTCGCCACCAGGGTCACCCGCAACTCCGCGGGGGCGCCCACCCCGGGCGGGGGATCCTGCCAGATGATCGTGCCTTGCGGCGCCGTGGGGTGGGCCTCGGATCCCCCATCCTGCACCTCCAGGCCGGCTTTCCGCACCTGTTGGGACGCCTCGGCCAACGAGAGGCCGAGCACGCGCGGCACGACCTGGTGGCCGTGGAGCAGCGGGGCCGGGAAGAGGAGCAGGTAGGCGGTGAGATAGCCCCCGAGCACCGCGCCGAGCAGGGCGAGGCCCCAGCGCCGCGTCCGGGGTGTGATCAGCCCCGGTGGCAGCGTCCATTCGGCCAGCGGCGGCAGGTGGCGGCGAATCCGCATCACCGGGTCCGCACCAGCCGCGCCGCGTAGGCGCCGTCCGTCGCCTGGCGCCCCGGCAGGGTCTGAAAGTCGCCGTTCGCCGCGACCAGGGCGGCGGGCACAGCGCCGGCGGCCGGCGCGCGCTCGAACGCGGGATGGCGCGCGAGGAATTCGTTCACGATCTCGCCGTTCTCCTCCGGCTCGAGCGAGCAGGTAGCGTAGATCAGCAGGCCACCGGGCCGCACCAGCAGCGCAGCCGCCGCCACGAGCGCCCGCTGGCGCTCGGCGGCGCGGGCGATCGTGCGCGGGCTGAGCCGCCAGCGGGCGTCCGGGTGCCGGCGCATCGTCCCCGTCGCGGAGCAGGGGGCATCAACGAGCACGGCGTCCAGCGCCCCGGTCCCGAATGGCGACGAGACAAGATCGGCGAGGACGACCCGGATTGCTACTCCGGCCCGGCGCGCCGTCTCGGCCAGCCGCCCGCTGCGCTCGCGCCGCCGGTCGGCTGCTACCACCCGCGCGCCCAACCGCTCGAGCATCACCGCCTTGCCGCCCGGGGCGGCGCACAGGTCGGCCACGCGTCCGCCCGGCGGGACCGCCGCGTAGCGGCACACCAGCGCGTGGGCGGGGTCCTGGACGATGAAGCCGCCCTCGGCAAACCCGGGCAGGCTTCCGGGGCGCATGGCGCCCGGCGCCTCCGTTCGAAGCACCTCGAGCCCGGCTCCGAACGGCGCCTCTCGTACCCCGAAGCCCGCCGCTTTGAGCCGATGCTCGAGCGTCGAGCGGTCCCAGCGAGCCGGTTGTAGCGTGAGCGGAGGTGGGGTGTCGTTCCAGGCGATGAGACGCCGCGCCTCCTCCCGCCCGAACTGGTGGACCCAGCGCGCCACCAGCCAACGGGGGTGCGTCGCGACGCCCTCCGGCGCCGGCGCCGGCGCGCGGGAGAGGTGGCGGAGCGTGTGGTTCACGTAACGGGCCGCCGGCTCGCCCGCGACCTCGCGCGCCAGGGCCACGCTCGTGGATACCGCGGCATATGGTGGGACGCGCGCCAGCAGGCGCAGCTGGTACGCTCCGAGGCGCAGAATGTCGTGGAGTCGCGGATCGGCCGTCGCGAGCTCGAGCCCGCCGTCGAGGCGCGCCCGGTGGCGCAACACGCCCGCGGCGAGCTCGTGGGCGAGGCGGCGGTCCCGGTCGCTCAGGCGACCGAACGCCTGGTCGCGCGCCGTCTGGAAGGTGGCGCCGGAGCGGACCGCCTCGAGGATCTGGAACGCCGCGCGGCGGGCGGCGGTGGCATCCCTAATCCAGCATTCCCTCGCGTGGGGACGACGGCACGGCGACTTCGCGCCTCGGCATCCGACCGGCGAGATACGCGGCCCGTCCGGCCTCGACCGCGAGCCGCATGGCGTGCGCCATCATGGTGGGATCGCGGGCGGCGGCGAGCGCGGTGTTCATGAGGATGCCGTCGACGCCCTGCTCCATCGTGAGGCAGGCGTCCGACGCGGTGCCCACCCCGGCGTCTACCACGACGGGCACTGTGAGCCGGCGCTTGATCGTGCGCACGCCGTAGGGATTCACCAGGCCGAGCCCGCTGCCGATCGGCGACGCCAGCGGCATCACCGCCGCGCAGCCGGCGTCGGCGAGCCGCAACGCGGTGACGAGGTCCTCGTTGGTGTAGGCGAGCACCTGGAACCCGTCGCGGACCAGCGTCACGGCTGCGGCGAGCAGGCCCTGCACGTCCGGGAGGAGGGTCTCCTGGTCGCCGATCACCTCGAGCTTGATGAACTCGTTGAATCCCGCCTCTCGCGCCAGCCGCGCGTAGCGCACGGCGTCGTCGGCGGTGTAACAGCCGGCGGTGTTCGCGAGCAAGAAGTACTTCTGGGGATCGAGGTGGGCGAGGATGCCGCCCTCCTTGGTTCGGTCCAGGTCCACGCGTCGCACCGCGACCGTGACGATCTCGGCGCCCGAGGCCTCGATGGCCCGGACCATGGTCTCGTTGTCCCGGTACTTTCCCGTGCCCACCATGAGGCGCGAGTGGAACGCCCGCCCCCCGATCGTCAACGGCGTTTCGTGCCCGGTCGCAACGACCGACGTCATCTCAACCCCCTCCGACGAAATGCACCAGCTCGATAGCGTCGCCCGGGGCCACCGTCACGCGGTCGAGCTCGGGCCGGCGCACGATCGCGCGGTTGTGCTCCACGACCACGGCGCGCGGGTCGAGCTCGAGCGACTGGATCAGCGCGAGCAAGGTCGCGCCGCGCGGCACGGCGCGGTGCTGCCCGTTCACCAGAACGTCAACCCTGTCGCTCATCTCGCCCGAGCTCCTCCACGAACCGCTGCGCCGCCGCTGCGGGATCCGGCGCGTCCCACAGGGCCCGGATCGCGGCGACGCCCAGCACGCCCGTCGCCCGGAGCTCCGCCACCCGCTCCGGTGTGACACCGCCGATCGCGATCACCGGAAGACCGAGCCGCACGATCGCCCCGAGCGCCGCCAAGCCGAGCGGGACGCGCCCGGGATGCGTGGCCGTCGGGTACACGGGTCCTACCAAAAGATAGTCGGCGCCCGCGGCCCGCGCGGCCTCGCCCTCCGCCAGTGTGGCCACGGACCGTCCGATCCACCAGGCGGGGTTGAGGCGACGGGCCTCCGCCGGTGTCAGGCTGGTATGCCCGAGCTGGACCCCCACCGCCCCGACGGCGAGCGCGACGTCGAGGCGGTCGTTGACGATGAGCGGGACGGCGGCGTAGGCGGCGAGGCGGCGAGCCAGGGCGTCGTGCGCGAGGCCCGACAAACGGCGCCCCCGCGCGTGAAACGCGAGCGCCGCGCCGGCCCCGCGCGCCAGCGCTCCAGCCACGGCAGCGAGATCCTCGCGGCCGGCGATGCGCTCGTCCGTGATCGCGTGCAGCCGCGGGAGCCGCGGCGTCACACGAGGCGCTCGCCTGCTCGCACTCCGCGGCCGCGCCCCCAGGCGGCCGCTGACATCCGCGCCTTGCCGGCGGGCTGCACCTCGTCCAGCACGACGACCCCGTCCCCGGTGACCACCCGCACACCGCCGTCCGTGAGCAGGACCTCGCCCGGCGCGCCGCCTCCCACCTCCCCGTGGCCGCCGAACAGCTTCACCTCGCGTCCCGCGAGTTCCGTCCAGGCCCCGGGCTTCGGGTCGAGG
>DATBBW010000119.1:0-3773 GCA_036270795.1 Gemmatimonadales bacterium
AGAGGCGTGGGAGACCTTGGTGCACGAGCTGCGCCACCACCTCGAGTGGCGGGCGCACGTAGCTGCCCTCGAGGCGTACGACTGGGCCGCGGAGGAGAACTTCAAGCGGCACGAGGGCCAGGCATTCGATCCCGCGTACTACCGCGCCGGGGAGGTGGTCGCCCCCGACGTGTATAAGATCGACGACGACATGTTCATCGAGCGCCCCAGCGAACGCGGAGGCGCGGCGGACGTCGTGTGGCACGGGCACCGCTATCGCGTGCCCATCCCCGCCGCCGCGCCCGAAGCGAGCCTGTTCCTCCGGCTCGTGGGGCTCAGCGAGCCGGCGCCGGGCGACACGCTGCTCGTGCTGCCGGGCGCGGCGTCGCTGCGGGGGCTGCTGCGGTCGAGCCCCGCCCCGCTCGAACAGGATGTGACGGTGGAGTCGCTCGATGCCTAAGCAGGTGTTTCTCGCGACCCGGAACCTCGTGTTTCGCGCCAAGCTCGCGGCCGTCGTGGCGGCGGCGGGGGCCCAAGTCGCCCCGGACGACGCCGCGTGCGATACCGCGGTGGTGGACGCCGAGAGCGGTGGGGCGGCCGAGCGGATCCGGAGCTGGACTGCCCGAGGGGTTGGCGTCCTCGCCTACGGGTCGCACCTGCAGGCGGACCTACTACGCGCCGCCCGAGACGCCGGCGCGATTGCCGTGCCGAACTCGCAGGTCGAACGACGCCTGAGGGAGCTGTTGACCGCAAAAACCTAGGGGCACGGCCTCCCGTGCCCCTGCCCCGCTCGGAGCGCGACAGTTCCCGAGGAACCGCGTCAGCTACTTCGCGGCCACCTGCACAGCGATCTGCCGGGGCTTCGCCCTCTCCACCTTCGGCAGCGTTACGGTCAGGACGCCGTGGTCATAGGCGGCCTTGATGCCGTCGGCATCGACCGTAGCCGGCAGCGTGAAGCTGCGTTCAAACTGGCCGTAGGTCCGCTCGTAACGGTGCACCCGCTCCGTGCGCTCCTCGGCCACCTGCGCCTTCGTGCCGTGGATCGTGAGGACGTTGTTCTCGAGCGAGATCTTCACGTCCTCGGGCTTCACGCCCGGCACCTCGGCGACGATGCGGATCGCCTCGGCCTCTTCAAAGATGTCCACCGGCGGCACCCACGACGCCCCGGCGTTTTCCCGGTACTGCCAGTCCAAGCCGCCGAACACGTCCGTAAGCAACCGATTGATGCGGCGCTCCAGGGTCGACGTGTCGGAGGCCGCCTCTCGAGTCAGACTGCGAGTAGTGACAAACATGCTTCCCTCCGCGAGAACGGTGACTCCATCGCGCGGCTCACTGCCGCGTCGCCCCGTCTCAAAGCAAGCGATGTGCCGCCCCGCCCGAGGTCGGATATGCCACTCTGACCCCGCCCGCGACCCGGGGGTCAAACTGGCAAGGCGGCTGTCAGCTTTGCGCAGCCCGGCGCGCGGTCTATCTTTCCGAGCCATGATCCACTCGACGACCGTATCGCTGCCGCCCCAAGAGGTGCTCACGCGCGTGAAACAGTTCTTCGCCGAGCGCGTCCCGAACGCCGCGGCGTTTGTCGAACGCGAAGGGCCGAACTTCGTGGTGCTGCGCGGGCAAGGAGGCGAAGAGCTCGTGGTCCGGGCCTGGGCGGACCCGGGGGGGCAGACGCGGGTGCGGGCGGCGACGCTGTTCTTCGATCAAGCGCTCGACCGCTTCCTCTCCACGTTACCCCTCGCGTCTGGCGTGGAGGTTGCGTGACGGCGGTCGTCGAGCGCTTCGCCGTGCGGGTGATGGTGACGGACGTGTGGGACCAAGTGTTCATCGCGGTCGAGCCGGGCACGACCGTCGCGGAACTCAAGCGCCGGGCCCTCACCGAGGCCCTGAAGCGGCCGGGTGTGGCGGCGGATGAGTACGTCGTCAAGTTCCGCGGCGCCACGGTGGACGAGTCCGTCACACTCACCGCGCTCGGGGCCGGGGCCAACGCCCCGTTCATCATCCTTCCCGCGCGGCGCCAGCCGGTGCGATGACGCCGTCCCGGCCGCTGAGCCGCTCGCTCACCATCCTTGCGGTCGGTTTCCTCGTACTCGATGGGCTGCTGCTCAGCTACTTGGGGCTGCGGCTCGACCGTACGCCCCTGGTCGTCGGCGGTGCCGCGTGTCTGGTGGTCGCGGGCGTCGTGGTCCTCTGGTGGCGGCGCTACCGCCGGGACCTAGCTGACCTGGAGCGGGCGCGCCGCGAGGTACGCGCGGAGGTCGAGTCGATCCGCGCCCTGCTGCACGGCAAACCTCCGACCACCTGAGTGACGACCGCCGTCGTCTGGCACCCGGCGTGCCGACTGCACGACCCCGGTCCCGGCCACCCTGAGCGGCCCGAGCGCGTTGAGGCCGTGCTCGCGGCGCTACGGGGACTCGACCGCGCCGTGCCCGTCGAGTGGTGCGAGGCGCGCGCAGCCCCCCGCGCCCCGATCGAGCGCGTGCACGCGGGACGCTACTTAGACGGCCTGGAGCGCTGCGCGCGTGAGGGCGGCGGCGCGCTCGATGCCGACACCGTGATGAGCCGCGACAGCTGGGACGCCGCGCTCGCCGCGGCGGGGGTGGCGCTCACGGCGGTCGAGCAGGGGCTCACGCGGGGCGCCGCGTTCGGCGCCACGCGCCCCCCGGGCCATCACGCGCTCGCCGCGCGGGCCATGGGGTTCTGCTTCATCAACAACGTCGTCGTCGCGGCGCGGCACGCGCAGCAGCTCGGGCGGCCGCGCGTCCTGATCGTGGACTGGGACGTGCACCACGGCAATGGGACGCAGGCGCTGGTCGAGCGGGATCCGTCGATCCGCTACGTCTCCATGCACCAGGCGCCGTGGTATCCGGGGACGGGCGCGGCGGAGGAGCGTGGGGTGGGGAACGTGTTCAACGTGCCCCGCCCGCCCGGCCTGCCCCGCGAGCGTTACGTGCGCGACCTCCTGGATGCCGTCGACGCGGCGCTGGCGGGCTGGCCGCCCGACGTGTTGCTCGTGTCCGCGGGCTTCGACTCGCTTGCGGGCGATCCATTGGGCGGCTTCACGCTCGAGCCCGCGGACATCGCGGAGTGGACGACAGCAGTCCGCGCACGGGTCGCCCCGGCGCCGGTCGTTGGGCTCCTCGAGGGCGGCTACCGGCTCGACCTGCTCGGCGCGGGGGTCCGGGCGCACGTGACCGCGCTGGCATAAGCAATCGGGTATTCTTCAGGTCTCCACCGAGGATCTGATGCCGCTCACGCTCTCCGTCGAAGTCCTCACCCTGAAGACCCGCCACCCGTTCGTCATCGCCCGGGGCGGCGGCGACGACTATCGCGTCGTGTGGGTGCGGCTCACCGACGGGGACGGGGTCGAGGGGTGGGGCGAAGCCGATCCCTCGCGCTACTACGGGGAGACGGCGGACACCGTGCGCGAGGCGCTCGCACGCCTCGAGCCCGAGTTGCCGGCCGATCCGTTCGATCTCGAGGCCGCCGAAGCGCGGTTCGCCCAGGTCGTCCCGCGGAACGCCGCGGCGCGCGCGGCCCTGTCCGCCGCGCTGCACGACCTGGTGGGCAAGCGTCTTGGCCAGCCGGTGTGGCGGTTGTGGGGCCTCGACCCGGCCCGGGCGCCACGCTCCTCGTTCACGATCGGCCTCGACACCCCGGAGCGGATGCGGCACAAGGTGGCCGAGGCATCGGCCTACCCGATCCTCAAGATCAAGCTCGGCACCGCCCAGGACGAGCAGATCCTGCGCACGATCCGCGACGCCACCGACAAGCCGATCCGCGTGGACGCGAACGCC
>DATBBW010000120.1:0-2398 GCA_036270795.1 Gemmatimonadales bacterium
GTGCGGGCCGAGCAGGTGACCCCGGCCGTGCGGGAGGCCGGCGAGGTCATCCAGGCCGAGGCGTTGCGCGCCGGCCGCGTGGTCCAAACGCTGCTCGACTTCGCCCGCCAGCGGCCCCGCATGCGCCAGCCCGTCGACGTCAAGGACGTGGTCGCGCGCGTCGTCGCGCTGCATCGCAGTGCCCTCAAGCGGGCCCGGGTGCAGGCCGTCGACGTGATCCCGAGCGACGTCCCCGCCGTGATCGGCGATCCGCAGGAGCTCCAGCAGGTGTTTCTCAACGCTCTGGTGAACGCGGAGCAGGCGATCGCCGCCACCGGGCGCCCGGGCAAGGTCGTGTTCTCGTCGCGGCGGGTGGACGACCGCCTCGTGGTCTCGGTCGAGGACAGCGGGCCCGGCGTGCCGCCTGAGATTCTGGACCGCATATTCGAGCCGTTCTTCACGACCAAGGGCGATGCTGGGACAGGGCTGGGCCTGGCGATCAGCTCCGGCCTGGTGAAGGGGATGGGCGGACGGATGTACATTACCAATGTCGAGGGCGGCGGCGCGGGCGTGGCGATCGAATTGCCCGTGGACACGGCCCCGACGCCGGACCGCCCCGATGCAGGGGCGGTGCCGCCCGCGCGGCCCCTGTCTGTGTTGCTGATCGAAGACGAAGAGCCCGTGCGGCGCGGGATCGGCCGCATGGCGGAGCGGCTAGGGCACCACGTGACCGCGGTCCCGGGCTTCACGGACGCCGTGGCCCACTTACGCAACCCTGACGAGCGCTACGATGCGCTGATCGTCGATGTCCATCTGGAGGACGCGCACACCGGGTTTGACGTGTACGAGACGCTGCGGCTCGAAGGACAGGGCCGCGAGCGCCGGCTGGTCTTCACGACCGGCGACTCCATCTCGCCCAAAACCCGCGATCTGCTCCAGCTCGCGGAGCGCCCGGTCCTCAAGAAGCCGTTCAGCCTCGACGAGTTGCGCGACATCCTCGCCCGGCTATAAGCGCGGCGCCGCCGCACTCATCCCGTGACCCGGTTGCGCGTCCTCGTGGTCGAGGACTCGTCGTCCGACGCCGAGCTCATGCTCCGGGCGCTGCGCGGCGGGGGCTTCGAGCCGCTGTACGAGCGGGTCGAGACCCCCGAGGCGATGCGGGAGGCGCTGGCGCGCCAGCCGTGGGACATCGTGCTCAGCGATTACTACCTGCCGCGCTTCCAGGCCCCCGCCGCGCTCGACCTCGTCCGGGAGCTGCGCCCCGAAGTGCCCTTTATCGTGGTCTCGGGCAGCGTCGGCGAGGATACCGCCGTCGCGGCGATGAAGGCCGGCGCGACGGACTACGTAATGAAGGATCGGTTGCAGCGCCTCGCCCCCGCCGTCGCCGGGGCCGTGGAGGGCGCCACCGTCCGGGCCGAACGGCGGCGCCTGGCGCAGCAGCTGGTGCAGTCGCGCAAGCTCGAAGCCGTGGGGCGCCTCGCCGGCGGCGTGGCGCACGACTTCAACAATATGCTGACGGCGATCCTTGGCGCCGTCGAGCTGATGCTGCTCGATACGCCCGCGGGCGCGCCGAAGCGTGAGGAGCTCGACATCATCCGCGACGCGGCGGTGCGCGCCCAGACGCTGATCCGCCAGCTCCTGGCCTTCAGCGCACGGCAGGTGCTCACGCCGGTAGTGCTCGACCTGAACGACCTCGTACAGAACGTCAGCAAGATGCTGCGACGGTTGATCGGCGAGGATATCGCCCTCGCGACGGCGCTCGCCCCCGACCTGGGGCCCGTGCGCGCCGATGTGGGGCAGATGGAGCAGGTGCTCGTGAACCTGGCCGTGAACGCGCGCGACGCCATGCCCCAGGGCGGGCAGCTCGCCATCGCGACCGAGAACGTCGACGTCCCGAGCGCGGGCGCCACGCCGCCCGGCCAGCTGGCCGCGGGACGCTACGTCCTGCTACGGGTGAGCGACACGGGTGTCGGCATGGATCAGGAGACGCAGGAGCGCGCGTTCGACCCGTTCTTCACCACCAAGCCGCGGGGCCACGGGAGCGGCTTGGGCCTCGCCACCGTGTACGGCATCGTGCACCAGAGTGGCGGCGACGTGACGGTCGAGAGCGCGCCGGGCGCGGGCAGCACGTTCCGCGTGTACCTGCCGCTGGTCACGGACCCGCTCGAGCACGCGGCCGCCCCCGCACCGGTCGCGGCGCCCGCCGTGGGGTCCGAGACCGTACTTCTCGCGGAGGACGAGCAGCTGGTGCGCGTCTTGGCGCGCAAGGTGCTCGAGCAAGCGGGGTATCGGGTGCTCGTGGCGGCCGGCGGCGCGGAGGCGCTCGCGCTGGCCGAGCGCCACACCGGCCCGATCCACCTGCTCCTCACCGACGTCGTCATGCCCGAGATGAACGGCCGCGAGCTGATGCGCCAGCTCC
>DATBBW010000121.1:0-2123 GCA_036270795.1 Gemmatimonadales bacterium
TACGGTCTGGAACGCCGCCCAGAAGACGTCGAACTGCTGGCGCAGGCCGCCGAGCTGCTCCTGGATTTCCTGCGCGCGCTGCTCCACCCGCAGCCCTTTCAGGCCGTGGAGGATGACGAGGAGATAGGCGTAGAAGGTGTGGGGCGAGACGGGGATGACCCGACGCCGCATGGCGTGGCCGAGCACGCTCGTGCCGTCGCCGGGATCCTCCGCGCGCATCACCGCCTCGTAGTAAACGGATTCGGCCGGGATGTACATCAGGGCGAACTCGTAGGTCCCCTCATCCGGCCGGATGTAGCGGTCGGCGATCTCGTCGATCCGCTCCTTGAGCGACCGGGTGAACGCCCGGCGCTCGCGTTCCTGTTCCGCGCCGGTGGCCGCGAGCATGCGTTGGCACGCCTCGAGCGGGAACTTCGCGTCCACCGACACGAGCCGGTCGCCCAGTTTCAACGCCGCGTCGACGCGCGCGCCCGAGCGGAACTGATACTGCATCGTGTAATGCGAGTCGGGCAGGATCTGCTGCAACAGTTCCTCGAGCCACACCTCGCCGATGGTGCCCCGGAGCTTCGGCACCTGGAGCAGTTGCTGGACCTCGGTCACCGTCTGGCCCATGGTCTCGAGGCGGCGCGCGACCTCACCGAGCTGGCCCAGCCGCTCGCGCACGTCGTGCAACACGCGCGCCTGCTCGGCGCTTCCTTCGGCCAGCGCCCTCGGGACCGCCTGCTGGGCGGCGACCAGCTGGTCGAACCGGGTTCGCAACTCGATGAGCTGCTGCTGGATCAGCCCCGTGCCCCGCTCCCCGGCGGGGCGGCGCAGCACCACGATCACGAGTAAGGCCCCGAGCAGCACGAGCGCCACGACGACGGCCGGGGGCATCTACCGCAGCCTCACCTTGTAGCCCCCGTCGTCCTCGTCCAGCGCCCACTCCGCGACGAGGGAGCGGAGCTCCCCCTTGAGCAGTCGCGCCACGAGCCCCCGCAGCACGGGGCGGCCGGCCGAGCCGCGCCCTTTCCCGGTGATGATGTGCACCACCGTCCCGGGCCCGCGCCGCGCCCAGCGCGCGAGGCATCCGGCGACGAGGCCTCCGGCGTCGGCCGCGCCGTAGCCGTGCAGATCGAGCCGCTCGGCGACGGGGGCGTCGAGCAGCGGGTCCGAAGCGTCGAAGCGGGGCGAGCGCGCCATGGGTGTCCGCAAGCTATCGGAGCGCACGGCGCCGGAGCAATCGGCGCCTGCGTCTTACCGCCCACGAGGCGGCCGGTATCTTTCAGCACCCCATAGCGAGGAGTGGCGTCGTGGCCGGCACATCGATCCGCGGACGGTTCACCTGGCACGAGTTGAATACCAGCGACCCCGACCGCGCCGTCCCGTTCTACTCGAAGGTCGTGGGGTGGAGCGTGGCCCCGTTCGAGGGCTCCCCGGGCTACCGCATGTGGATGACGGGGAAGACGCCGATGGGTGGGCTCATGCGGCTCACCGAGGACGCGCGCCGCATGGGGGCGCCGCCGCACTGGCTCATGTACGTGGGCATGCCCGACGTGGACGCCGCGGTGCGCCAGGCCCAGGGACTCGGGGCTCGCGTGCTGGTCCCGGCGCGCGACATTCCCACGGTGGGGCGGTTCGCCGTATTGGCGGACCCGCAGGGCGCCGCGTTCGCGGTCTACGCCCCGGCGATGCACCCGGGGCCAGACGCCCCGGCGGCAATCGGCGACTTCTCCTGGCACGAGCTCGCGACGAAGGACTGGCAGGCCGCCTGGCGGTTCTATCAAGCGCTGTTCGGCTGGGACAAGGACGAGGCGATGGACATGGGGCCCGCGGGCATGTACCAGATGTTCGGTCGCGGGGGGCGCCAACTGGGCGGGATCTACAACACGCCCTCCGACATGCCCGCGCCGCCCCACTGGCTGTCCTACGTGCGGGTGGCGAGCGCCGATCAGGCGGCGAAGACGGTGAGCGCGCTCGGTGGCAAGGTGGTCCGGGGCCCGATGGACGTGCCGGGTGGCGATCGCATCGCGATGTGCGTCGATCCCCACGGGGTGGCCTTCGCGGTCCACTCGACGGCTGCGGCCCCGGCCGCCGCGCGACCCAAGCGGCAGTCGCAGCCGGCGCGCAAGCGGCCGGCTGTG
>DATBBW010000122.1:0-4532 GCA_036270795.1 Gemmatimonadales bacterium
CGAGCCCCAGCTGCTGCAGCCGGCATGAGGATCGACGTCTTTTTCACCCCGCCCGGGGTCAATGCCGGCGACCTGAGCGGCCGGGGCGTCGTCGTGATCGACGTGCTGCGCGCCACCACGACCGTGATCACGGCGCTCGCCAACGGCGCCAAGGCCGTCATCCCCGCCGCCACGTCGGAAGAAGCGGTGCGGCTCGCCTCGAACCTTGAGAAGGACGGCGTGGTGCTCGCGGGCGAGCGCAAGAGCCTCAGGATCGAGGGGTTCGCGCTCGGCAACTCGCCGCTGGAGATGACCCCGGCCGCGGTGGGCGGGAAGACCATCGTGCTCGCCACCACGAACGGCACGCCCGCCCTAGTGGCGGCGCAAGGCGGCGACCCGGTGCTCGTGGGCGCCGCCGTGAACTTCAAGGCCCTCACCCAGCGCACCCGCGAACTTGTGGCGCGGGGCACCGATCTCGTGATCATCTGCGCCGGCCGGGACCGCCAGTTCGCGGTCGAGGACGGCTACATGGCGGGCCGCCTGATCCGGGCCGTCAAGCGCGGCGTCAAGAAGCTCACCCTGAACGACGCCGCGACGGCTGCCGTCGCGCTGACGCCCGCGTTCGCGGGCTGGAGCGAGGCGCTCGTGGGCTCCGAGGCCGCACGCCAGCTCGCCGACGTGGACCTGGCGGAGGACGTGCGCTTCGCCGCCCAGCCGGACCGCTTCACCGTCGTGCCGAGCTACGCCGACCGCCGCATCACATGAACCGCAAGGCGCGCGCGGAGCTGGTGGGAATCGGCGCGCTCGTCGTCGGGCTGTTCCTCGGTCTCACGCTGCTCCGCCTCCCGATCACTGGCAGCTGGGGCGAGGCCCTGGGGTCGCTCTTGTGGCGGCGGCTCGGCGCCGGGGCCCTGCTCGTGCCCGTGCTGGGCCTGGCCTGGGCCCTGGCGGCGTTCGAACGGCTGGGCCGCCTCTCCGCCGCGCGGGCGGCGGCGCTCGGGGCCGGGCTCGTCCTCATCGTCCCCTACGGGATCGGGACCCTCACGGGCGCCCGGTTTCCCGCGGAGTACACGATCTGGACCCCGACCGAGCGCCTCGTCGGCACCATCCCCGCCTGGTGCGCTCACGGCGTGCACCACGTGGTGGGCACGGCCGGGGGGGTGTTGGTCGGGCTGTTCGCCCTGTCGGCGCTCGGCATTCTCACGATCGGCTGGCATCCGCTCGTGGTGCTGCGCACGCGCGAGACGGCGGCGGTGGACAAGCCCGCCAAGCCCAAGCGCGACGCGCCGCGGGGGGCGGGAACGGACGAGGGTCCGGAGGACGAGGCAGCGGCCGACCCGCCGAGCGCGGCCCGCGCCCCCAAGCCAAAGAAGCCGAAGCCTCTCCCCCCCCCGCCGCCCCCGGCCCGCGTGCCCGAAGGGGTGCTCATCCCCCCGATCGAGCTCCTGACTCCCGCGCCGCCCGAGGACGGCGGGGCCGGGCTGGCGCAGATCGAGCAAATGGGGCGTAAGCTGATCGAGACGCTCCAGACGTTCCGAGTGGAAGGCTCGATCGCCGGGCGCACGGTGGGCCCCGTGGTGACCCAATACGAAGTGGCCCCGGGACCCGGCGTGAAAGTCGGACGGATCGCCTCGCTCGCCGACGACCTGGCGCTCGCGATGCGCGCTCCCTCACTGCGCATCGTCGCCCCGATCCCCGGCAAGGCGGCGGTCGGGATCGAGGTGCCGAACCCGATCCCGCGCATGGTGCACGTGCGCGAGCTGCTCGAGGGCGGCGAATACCACCGCCCCACCCGCGCGCTGCCCCTCGCGCTCGGCAAGAACCTGGAAGGCGAGGCCGTGGTCGCCGACCTCGCGAAGATGCCGCACCTCTTGATCGCGGGCGTCACGGGCTCGGGGAAGTCGGTGTGCATCAACACGATCATCACGAGCCTCGTGTACACCCATCCGCCCGAGCGGCTCAAGCTCCTGATGGTCGATCCGAAGATGGTCGAGCTGTCGATGTACGCGGCGCTGCCCCACCTTGGGCTCCCGGTGGTGACGAACCACCACAAGGCGGCGAGCGTGCTCAAGTGGGCGGTCTGGGAGATGGACCGGCGCTACCGGCTGCTGCACGCCAACCACGCACGCAACATCGTGGACTTCAACAAGAAGGTGGACGAGCGCCCGTCGCTCAAGGGGCCGCGCGAGACGCTCGCCACCCAGGCCGGGATCCAGCGCGAGCTGCCACTCGACGGCGAGTACACCGACGGCATCCTGCCCTACATCGTCCTGATCGTCGACGAGCTCGCCGACCTGATTCTCACGGTGCAGGGGGAGATCGAGACACCCCTCGCCACCCTGGCGCAGAAGGCGCGCGCCATCGGCATCCACCTGGTGCTCGCGACCCAGCGCCCCTCGGTGAACGTCATCACCGGGCTCATCAAGGCGAACTTCCCCTGCCGTATCGCGTTCCGGGTGTCGGCGAAGGTGGACAGCCGCACCATTATCGACCAGAACGGGGCCGAGACGCTGCTCGGCAACGGGGACATGCTGTTCCTGCCGCCCGGCAAGAGCGAGCTGATGCGGGTGCAGGGCGCTTTCATCTCGACCGAAGAGACGGAGCGTTTGATGGAGTGGTACAAGGCGCACGCCCCTGCGGCCCCGGCGCCCGCCCGCTCGAGCATCGACGAGCAGGTGACGGCGCTCGAAGAGGCTGAGCAAGCGGGGGAGGACGACGGCGGCACGGGCGCCGCGCCGGGCGACCGCGATTCCCTGTTCCGCCAGGCGGCCGAGGTGTGCATCCAGAATCAGCTCGGCTCCACTTCGCTGTTGCAGCGGCGCATGAGCATCGGCTACGGCCGGGCGGCCCGGATCATCGATCAATTGGAGCTCGCGGGGATCCTCGGGCCGGCGAACGGCTCCAAACCGCGGGACGTGCTGGTAGGCGTCGAGGACCTGGACGAGATCTGCGGCGTCTAAGAAGGCACGGCCCTGCGGTAGTGGGTCAGATCATTACCGCCCGACGCCGCCCGCTTGCGCACCGGCGCTGAGCACGTAGCCTTGTGACGGATGACGGGTCGGGGGATCTCGGATCCACCGTCGCGTCGTGAGGGAGCGCACTCGACACCAAGAGGAGACCGATCCATGAGACTGTGGTTGCCACTCGCCGCTGGCACGGCGGTCCTGGTCGTCGCCTGCAGCACCGATCGCAGCAGTCCCACCGCCCCCACCGCCCTGACCCCGCCCGGCGACGCCCTGTCGAGCGAGCTCGCGGGAGGGCAGCGCGACAACGGAAACGCGCACGTCATGCTGACCCGCGTGGGCCTGCCCCGAGGGTTCGCGCGTCACAAGAAGCCCGGCTCCGGTACGGGCATCTCCTATCACGGCGGCCCGATCATCTACACCCAGAACGTCGCCGCCGTCTACTGGTCCAGCAGCACGATCTACAATGGTGGCCCCGCGCCGGGCACGAAGGGCGCCGGCAGCGCGGATGGGTCGCTCGTGGGATTCTTCCTCCGGAGTCTCGGCGGCTCGCCCTACTACAACATCAACACCACGTATTTCGACGGCACCGGCGCCCACGTCCAGAACGGCATCAGCTACACCCAGTTCTGGGCCGACAACACGAACCCCGGGTCGGCCCCGAGCGACGCGCAGATTCAGGCCCAGGTCATCGCCGGGTTCACGAGCGGGAACCTCGCGTTTGACGCCAACACGCTGTACCTCGTTTTCACCGGCGCCGGTGTCAACCTGGGCGGCGGCTTCGGCACGCGGTATTGCGCCTACCACGGCCACTTCATCTGGAACGGCAACGACGTGAAGTACGCCGCCGAGCCGCACGACTATGACTTCCCGACCGCCTGCGCCGCGCTCAACGGGTCGCCCAACGGTGACTTTGCCGCGGACGCGGAGGTGAACACCGTCGCCCACGAGACGGAAGAGACCAACACCGACGAGGATCTGAACGCCTGGTTCGACCAGGTCGGCAACGAGAACGCCGACAAGTGCGCGTGGCAATTCGGCACGACGTTCCCGGCGCCGAACGGCGCCACGGCGAACCAGTCGATCGGCGGGCGGTCGTGGCTGATTCAGATGAACTGGGTGAACGCGCTCAACTCCAGCGGCGGCCCGATCGGGTGCCGGCAGCAGTGGCCCTGACGCCGCGCTCACCGAGTAACAAACCGGCCTCCTTCATGCGAAGGAGGCCGGTTTTTCTTAGGGGGCCCTCCGCCCCAGCGGGGCGGCTCGGCCTGCGGTGCGCCGGCTTTAGTTGACCGTTATGGTCCCGGTCATTCCGGTGTGGTACTTGCAGTGGTACGCAAATGTCCCGACCGTGGGATAGGTGTGCGTGAAGACCTGGCCCACCGGCAAGTCGGTGTCGAACGCGCCACCGTTGTCCGTGACCGAATGCAGCAGGCTGCCGTTGTTCTGCCAGCACACCGTTTGCCCGTGCGTAATGGTCGTGGCGCTCGGCGAGTAGTTCTTGGTATCGGTCGCATTGACGTTGGCATCCGCCTTGACGCTGCCGCACGAGTTGGCGGGGCTCGTGGAACTGCCGCACCCGGCGACGAC
>DATBBW010000123.1:0-5767 GCA_036270795.1 Gemmatimonadales bacterium
CAACCGTAGCCCACGAGCGTCCGGTGCGCGCCAAGCGGTGGCTCGTCGCCGGCCTGGGGCTCCTCGCCGGATGCGCGCTGAAAGGCGACGTCCGGCGGGTCGAGCTCCAGGTGAGCGCGCTCAAGGCGGACGAGGCGCGCACCGCCGCCGCCGCGGCGGCCGCGCTCGACTCGGTGCGCACCCTCGTCGCCCAGGTCCAGCAGGCGCTCGCCGCGCAACAGGCCTACCTGGTGCAGCTGCGCGGCGACATGAAGACCGATCTCCTGGCCGTGCAGCAACAGCTCGTGTCGGTGCAGGAGCTCACGGGCCAGAGCCAGCAGCGCCTCACCGAGCTGCGCGCCCGGCTCGAGGAGCAGGCGCGCCAGCCGGTGCCCGTGCCCGTGATCGATTCCGCCCATCCGGCCCGCCCGGGTGCCATCGGGCCCCCGGTCGGCCCCTCCGGCAACCCCGCAGGCCCGGGCCCGGACCAGATGTACGACCTCTCGCTGCAGCAGTTCCGGCGTGGCAGCCTGGGCACGGCGCGGCTCGGGTTCCGGGAGTTCCTGCGTGTCTTCCCCACCCACGAGCGCGCCGCCGACGCCCTGTTCTACATCGGTGAGACGTTCGGCGGGGAGAACGCAGACTCGGCCGCCGCGGTGTATCAGCAGGTCGTCAAGACCTACCCCACCTCGTCCCGCGCGCCCGCGGCCCTCTACAAGCTGGGCCTGCTCGCGGAGCAGCGGGGCGCGAAGGCGACCGCCCGGACCTACTATACCCGGGTGATCACCTCCTACCCCCGCTCCGACGAGGCGAACTTGGCGCGCGACAAGCTGCAACGCCTGGGGCGCTAGCGCCCCGAGGCGCGCGGCCGCGCGAGCCCGAGCGCCGGGGACGGGAAGGGTCGGGGGCCTGGGGGGTCGGCGTGGCTGAGCACCCGCACAACCGAGCCGAGATGCCGTTCCTCGACCACCTCGAGGAGCTGCGCTGGCGCATCCTGTACAGCCTGCTTGCCGTCCTGGTGGGCACGCTCGTCGGCTGGGTGCTGGTCGAGCACGTGGACGTGATCGGCCTGTTGACGCGGCCCATCGCGCCCCTGATTCCGGGCGGCAAGCTCCGCGTCACCAGTCCCACCGAGCCGTTCTTCATCACCCTGAAGGTCGCCTTCGTCGTCGGGCTCGTGATCGCGTCCCCGGTGATCGGGTATCAGGCCTGGGCCTTCCTCGCGCCCGCCCTGTACCCGCGCGAGCGGCGGCTCATCGTGCCGGCGCTGTCGGCCGGCGCCCTGTTGTTCTTCGCCGGCGCCGCGGCGGCGTACCTATGGGTGTTGCCGCGCGCCCTCGCCGTGCTGTTGAGCTTCCAGAAGGGCGTCTTCGATCCGCTCATCACGGCCGATCGCTACTTCGCGTTCGCGGCCCAGCTCGTCGTCGCGTTCGGGGTGATCACCGAGCTGCCGCTCGTCGTGATCATCCTCGCCGCCTTGGGCCTCGTGACGCCCGAGTTCCTGGCGCGCAACCGCCGCTACGCCATCGCGCTCTCCGCTGGGGCAGCCGCCCTGCTCGCCCCGCCCGACGCCGTCTCGATGCTCCTCATGATGGTGCCGCTGTGGGTGCTGTACGAGGTGAGCATCGTGTGCGCCCGGGTCGTGGTCCGGCGGCGCGCTCGCCCGCCGGTCGGGGACGGGCTGGGGTCGGGGCCCGGCGGGGCAGGAACGGGGGCGGGGGCGGAGGCGGGGACGCCCATGGCGGGTCTCGTGGCCCTCCTGCTGCTCGGTGGGGTCTCGGGCCTCGCGGCCCAGGGGCGCCTCGGGGCCGACACGACGCGGCGGGCCGCGGGTGACACGACGCGTCGGGGCCCCGCGGATTCGATCTCGGCCGGGCGGCTCGACACCGCCACCGCGCGCCGCCTCGGGCTCCCCACCGGACCCTCGCGCCAATTCCCGCCGTCGGACGCGGTGATGGACTCGGTGTTGCGCCTCAAGGGCTACCGCGTCACGCAATACGTGGCCGATACCATCGTCGTCCAAGGGGACAGCGTGATCTCGCTGCGCGGCGAAGCGTTCACCGATCGCGAGGGGACGAAGCTCGAGGCGGACTCGATCCACTACCTCCAGTCCAGTTGCCGGTTGTATGCCGCCGGCGACCCGCGCCTCTTCGACCAGGGGACGATCCTCGTGGGCGAGGCGATGCGCTACGACACCTGCCTGCGGCGCGGCACCGTGCACAACGCGCTCACCGACTTCCAGCAGGGGGGCGCCACCTGGTACCTGCGGGGCGACCTGGCCGTGGACTCGGGCTCGACCCGGGTGTACGGCGCGAACGGCGAGATCACCTCCGACGACCACCCCGTGCCCGACTACCACTTCGCCACGGGCGAGATGAAGTGGCTCAACAAGAACGTGATGGTGGCGCGGCCGGCGGTGCTGTACGTGCACGACGTCCCGATCATGTGGCTGCCGTTCATCTTCCAGGACATCCGCAAGGGCCGTCGCTCGGGTATCCTGATCCCGCGCTTCGGGCTGAACGATCTGGTGCGCCCCACGCGCAATTACCTGCGCCACATCGCCAACGTCGGCTTCTACTACGTCCCGAACGACTACATCGACCTGTTGTTCTCCGGGGACTGGTTCGCGCGGCGCTACACGTCGTTTCGGTCGCAAATGCGCTACCACTGGCTCGATCAGTTCGTCCAGGGGAGCTTCGCCTACACCCGGCTCGACCAGCTGGACCAGTCGGTGCACTCCACCCGGATCGGGTGGCAGCACAGCCAGAGTTTCTCCTCGCGCACCCACTTCAGCGCCAGCATCGACTACGCCACGAGCGGCGCCGTCATCACGACCAACACAGTGAACCCCTACCTCGCGACCGCGAGCCTCGGGTCGCAGCTCAACTTCGACCGGCGGTTCGACTGGGGCACCTTGAACGTGGGCGGCAGCCGCCAACAGGACCTCTCGAGCAACCAGGTCACGCAGAACTTCCCGCGCGTGAGCCTCACGCCGTCGCCCGTGAACGTGACGCCGTCGATCACCTGGTCGCCGGGGTTCTCGTTCAACAACCAGCAGTCGTTCCACCTGGCGCAGGCGCCGTTCGACCTCCCGAACGGCGGCGTGGATTCGCTGTTCGCCGACAACCGCCAGACCGACCTGAGCTTCCAAACGCCGCTGCGTATTGGGCCGTGGAACTGGTCCAACAGCCTGACCGTGTCCGATCACATCTCGAACGCGCGCCAGGAGTACGTCGTGACCGACTCCACGGTCACCCCCGTACGCCGTCAGCACCGGTTGTATTACCAGACCTTCAGCACCCAGATCGACTGGCAGACCGGCATCAACCTGCCGTCGCTCTTGACGGGGACGTGGAAGCTGCAGCCGGGCGTGGCGATCGTGAACCAGACGTCCGCGGGACCGACCGCCATCAAGAACCAGTTCACCGGCGGCCGGTTCCTCCAGCAGGGGAAGCGGCTTCAGTTCAGCGCCGGGATGTCGCCCACCTTGTTCGGGTTCTTCCCGGGCTTCGGGCCCATCGAGCGCATCCGCCACTCGATCTCCCCGATCATCAGCTATCAGTACGCCCCGGGGTCCACGGTGGACACCGCCTTCGCGCGGGCGATCGATCCGGGCGGGAGCTCCCTCACGGCGCGGGGCGATCCGCAGCAGACCATCAGCCTCGGCCTGTCGCAGAACTTCGAGGCGAAGCTCAAGCCCGCCGCCGGCGACACGTCGAAGAGCAGCGTGCGCAAGATCCGGCTCCTGAGCATCAACACCAGCGGGCTCGCCTACAACTTCGAGCAGGCGAAGCAGAAGGATCGGACGGGATGGCAGACCCAGACGCTCGACAACGCCTTCGCGTCCGACCTGCTGCCGGGGTTTAGCCTGCACGTGACGCACGACCTGTGGGACGGCACGGCGGGGCTCAAGTCGGCCCGCTTCGCGCCGTTCCTGACGAACATCGCGGCGTCGTTCTCCGTCACTCCGGCCACGATCCGCGGCATCGCAAGCCTGTTCGGGCTGGGGGCCAAGGCGGCCCCGCCGCCCGCCGCGCCGGGCGCGCCCGGGGCGCCGGGGGCGCCACGCGACACCAGCGGCCAGATCAGCCAATTCGGGCAGAAGACCTTCACCGGACCCGGGGGGATCCCGCTCGGCGGGGCCGGCGCCGGGTTCAACCTGCAGGTCTCCTACTCCGGCACCCGCATCCGGCCCCACCCGAGCGACACGCTCGCCACCACCGTGTCCTACTTCAACGGCACGGGCGGGCGCCAGACCCTGAACCTGACCCTCGCCTTCAGCCCCACGCCGCACTGGTCGGCGACCTGGGCCTCGGCCTACGACTTCGACACGCAGCAGTTCGGCCAGCACATCATCCGGCTGCAACGCGACCTGCACCGCTGGCACGCGAGCTTTTCGTTCGTGAAGACGCCGAACGGCAACTTCGCCTTCAACTTCAACGTCGCGCTGCTGGACCAGCCCGACATCAAGTTCGACTATGAGCAGCAGAGCCTGCTCCGCTAACGACCCAGGCTGTCCTCTCGGAGTGACAGGCCCCGACCCGCCGGCCCGCATAACCACGCGTCCTGGCGTCACTTACTCCTGGGCACGGCGCCTGCTCTCTTACCCCCCGAACGCTACCCTGAGGACCTGTATGCGCTTCGCGTCGCGCTCCGCCGTGTCAGCCGCCCTGGTCAGTGCCGTCCTCCTGGCGGTGGGCTGCCAGACCACCAATACGATTACCTCGCCGGGCTCCCCCGGGACGACGTTGTCGCCACCCGCGAGCCTGAGCTACGAGCTCGACCCCAGTGGCACGCCCGCGAGCCCCCAGGGGATCTTGCTGAGCTGGAGCGACGTGGTCAGCACGAGTCTCGGGAGCTACCGCGTGTATTCGCGCGCCAACGCGACCAGCGCCTTCGGGCTGCGGGGCGAGACCACCTCCAACACGTTCCACGACAACGGCGTCCCCGATCTGCAGTATTACGTCACGTCGCGCGACGTGAACGGCGCTGAGAGCAACGGCTCCAATACCGTCACCGTGGACGAGCGCCTCGTGCTCCAGGCCCCGACGACGATCAGCTCGATCGCCCTCGACAGCGCAATCCATCTCGACTGGAGCGACAACGCCTTCCTGACCGCGCCGACCCGCTTCAAGTGGTACCGCGTCTACAGCACGGGCTATACCTTCGCCACGAACACCTGCGATACGACGTGGTCACTCGAGGGCACCACGGTCGCCCACGAGTTTCTCGTGGCCCAGATCCCGAACGGCGTGGCGCGCTGCTACGCCAGCTCGGCGATCAGCGTCGAGGGGTACGAGAGCATGTGGTCGCCGCTGTGGCAGGACACGCCGCGGCCCGATGCGCGCAACGTCCTCGTGTGGGCAGCGCAGGTGACCCCGGCATCCTCGGGCTTCCGCTTCTGGAACGACGCGAACGCCAACGGCTATCCCGACGCCGGAGAGCTCGGCCTCGTCCAGGCCAACACCACCGCCGGGATCGACTTCCGCGTGGACGTGAGGGCCAGCGACTCGACGCTGTGGATTGTGCCGGTGTTCGCGGGCGACTCGCTGCAGCTGTATCAGAACACCCCCGTCGCCGACCTCACGTCGATGCACACGGCGCCGACCAGCGGGTACCTGCCCGACAGCTTGCAGGCGCAGGTCGGGTTCGGCTACGTCTTCAGCCGGCGGCAGGGTGGGGTGGTGACCTATTCCGCGCTCCGGGTTACGGCGCTGAGCCACCAGTACGTGATCTTCGACTGGAGCGTGCAGTCGGCCCCCGGCAACACGGACCTGTCGGCGCCCCG
>DATBBW010000124.1:0-18414 GCA_036270795.1 Gemmatimonadales bacterium
CAGGACGCCTTTGACGACGATCGGGCCTGGCCACCGGTCGCGCAGCCACTGTACGTCGGCCCAAGTCACCGCCGCTTGGGCGAGCGCGGTCGTGACGTCGACAAGGGGCATCGGTCCCTGACCCGGGATGACCACGTTCGGCAGCTTGGCGCTGCCGCCGTAGCGCACAAACGCGGCGAGCCATCGCGGACGTGACAAGAACTGCGGCAGGAAGGGGAGCTTGGCGAGCAGGCTGCCGCCCACGAGCTCCGTCATGCCGTTGCGCTGATCGCGCTCGCGCATCCCCGCCACCGCCGTGTCGACCGTCAAGACGAGGGCCGAGTACCCGGCAGCCCGGGCCCGTTCGATCCCAGCCGCCGCGGCGTCTCGCCCACCGATGAAGTAGAGTTGGTACCACATCGGCCCCGCAGAGGCTCGCTTCACGTCTTCGATCGAGTAGCCTGAGACGGTGGAGAGGACGTATCCCGTGCCGGCCGCTCCGGCGGCTCGCGCCGCACCAGGTTCGCCCACGACGTGCATCAAGCGGCTGTATCCCACGGGCGCGAGGAGCACGGGGAACGAAAGCTCGGCGCCTAGGACGGTTGTGCGCAGATCGCACTCGGCCACGGCGACGGCGTGCCGCGGCCGGAAGGTCACCGCCTCGAAGGCGCGGCGGTTGGCTCGCAACGTGACTTCGTCTTCTGCCCCACCGTCGATGTAGTCGAAGATCACCTTCGGCAGCTGACGCCGCGCCAACCGACGCAAGTCCGCGATGCTCACGACATGGGGAGGTGCGACCGCGCGCGCTCGTCTCATCATCCGCGCGTGGTCGGTCGATCATTCGCTGCACTGCGAGTGATGGTGAACTTCCCATTGCGGTTGTCCACGAAGACCAGGCTCCCGGGTACTATTCGTAGCTTCCCTGCCAGCCACGGCTGAATGATCACCTTCAGGTACTCGCCGTCGATCTCACCGATCCCGCGGGCAAGCGGGGCCAACTGATCGCCACCCGCTGCGAGAGGAACGCGCAGAGTCAGCTTGCCGTCGATGAGTTCAACGGGGCCTTCGAGAGAAGTGGGGTCTGGCATGATGATTCTTGGCGCAGCCCGACCATGGTCGACCGCGACGAAAGGCGTTGAGCGTGCTATCGCGTGCGGCGTTACGGAGGGCGCAGGATTCGAACCTGCACGGGGTTGCCCCCAGCGGTTTTCAAGACCGCCGCCTTACCAGTTAGGTCTAGCCCTCCCTAGTTACAGCGCTTGAACTTAGCGTCTTGGCCTCATCTCCAGAAGGCGCCGTGGTTGGCCGTCGTTGGCCCTTGAAGCGACGGCGGCAGCTCGACCTTGGTGATGCGGTTGTAGCGACCGCCGTGTACTCTTGGTGCACTTGGCACGATACCCTACGCGACCGAGGACCAAACACTATGCGCGCCGTTCGCCACTGGAGCGTGCTGCTCAGCGGTGCTGCGCTGTTGTGCCCGACCCTGGTGGGACAGACGCCACGAGCGTCGCCGGGCGCGGGAGCAGCGTGGGTCGGTCAGCGAATTGTGATGCTGAATGGCATGGGTGAGGTACACAGGCTGGTGGACAGCACGCAGGCCAGCACCGCCGTTGGGATCAATCTCGTCGCCCCTGTCGCCAGGGCGGAGGGACGCCGGCTGTGGATTGTAGCGACTAGTGGGGACGACTCCGGCTGGGTCGATAGCAGCGCGGTCCGTCGGCTATCGGAGGCTATTCCGTACCTCGACACATTGATTGAACGCGACTCCTCTGATTGGGGCGCTTACCTGCGACGGGCTGAAGCGGAACACGCCTTGAATCAGCGGGAGCCCGCTACGCTGGATTACACGAGGGCCATTGACCTGTATCCCCGCGAAGCCTTTCTCTATCTGCGGCGTGGCCGCCACTACACTACCCTTCACGACTGCGACAGAGCTCTCGAAGACTTCGACAAGGCCATCGCCTCGGCGCCGACATCGGCCGCTCAGGGCTATAATCTCACGGCTGAGCTCTATAGTCTCGAATCGGGTGTCTCGTCCGGCTGCACGGATTCCACACGCCGTGACCCCGGTCGCGCCCTCGCGGCGATTCAACACGCAATCGCGCTGGACTCGTCCCGCACCACCTTCCTCGTAATTCTCGCCGGCGCTTACGCCAGCGGCGGAGACCTGCGGGCGGCGGTCAAAGCTCTGAAGCGGGCCCTCGACTCGCCGCGAGCAGCGCCAGCGTACCGGGACGCCTGGCAACGTCAGCTCGGAGAGTACGAGCGCGAACTCGCGCGGTGAGCGAAGGGCACAATCGCGGCCGCGCTGCACGCCAGGCTGGCCCTTTCGGCAGACCTCTATGGAGGCGCTCTATGCTGTCCATCACCTTGCGGCCGCGGTGCAGCGCGGCGGTCCTTGCGGCCGTGTTGCTCGCCGCGTGTGGCGGCGGGAACATGGCCGGTCCCACTCCCCCGGTGAAGCTCGTCTTCACCGTGCAGCCGCGCAACGCGACGGCCGCAGCCGCAATTCCGACGGTGTACGTAGCTCTTCAGGACGCACCGGGCAACACAGTGGCCAGCGCCTCGAACGCCGTGACCGTGGCGTTGGGGACCAACCCTGGCGGCGGGACACTCTCGGGGACGACGACCACGAACGCGGTGAACGGGGCCGCGGGGTTCGCCGATCTCCGGGTCGACAGACTCGGGAGCGGGTACACGCTCGTCGCCACGTCCGGGACGCTTACCGGGGCTACGAGCGCCCCATTTGACATCCAGCTAGGACGCGTACCGGTGAGCGCCGACTTCTATCAAACCTGCGGCGTCACACCCGCGGGCGCACCGTACTGCTGGGGGGACAACACCGACGGTGAACTCGGCGATGGAACCACGACCAACCGGACAAGCCCGGTCGCGGTCGCAGGCGGGCTCAGCTTCGCCGCGGTGAGTGCCGGGCTCTATCACACCTGCGGTGTAACGCTCGTGGGCGCGGCCTACTGCTGGGGCTCCAACACCAACGGACAGCTTGGCGATGGGACTACGACCAGCCGGACGAGCCCGGTGGCAGTCGGGGGCGGGCTTAGCTTCGCCGCGGTGAGCGCGGGGGGCGCGCACACCTGCGGCGTCACGCTCGCGGGCGCGGCCGACTGCTGGGGGGACAACGTCGTCGGCGAAATCGGCGACGGGACTGCGACCACCCGGCTGAGTCCTGTCGCGGTCGGGGGCGGGCTCACGTTCGTCGCGGTCAGCGCCGGGCAAGACTTCACATGCGGCGTGACGCTCGCAGGCGCGGCCTATTGCTGGGGCCACAACAGCGGCGGTGAGCTCGGCGATGGGACCATGACCAACCGGCTGAGCCCGGTGGCGGTTGGGGGCGGGCTTCGCTTTGCTGCGGTCACTACTGGGGCCACCCACAGCTGCGGCGTAACGCCCGCGGGCACGGCGTACTGCTGGGGGGACAACCTCCACGGCCAGCTCGGCGATGGCACCACGACCACCCGGACGAGCCCGGTCGCGGTCGGGGGCGGGCTCATCTTCGCGGCGTTGAGCACAGGGCAGTACGACACTTGCGGTGTCACGGTCGGCGGTACCGCGTACTGCTGGGGGGACAACACCTACGGGGAACTCGGCGACGGAACGACGACCGACCGCCTGAGCCCAGTAGCGGTTGGGGGCGGGCTCAGCTTCACCACGGTGAGCGCCGGGATCTATCACACCTGCGGCGCCACGCTCGCGGGCGCTGCGTACTGCTGGGGCTACAACACCAACGGGCAACTCGGGGATGGGACCACGACCAACCGGTTGAGCCCCGTGGCAGTCGGGGGCGGGCTCAGCTTCGCTGCCGCAGCCGTCGAGTAGGCGTCGCGCCACCGCGGACGGCCACGAACGAATCCGCGAGCAACCCGCCCCCGCCCAGCGGTCACCGCTCGAGCGCCGACAGCGAGGCGTAGCTCGTGTTCTTGAAGATCGAGTCCGCCACCGCCATCGACCGCGTCGCCAGCGGCAGGTTCGTCTTCCGCAACGCCTGTCCCAGCGCTTGGTAGAGGATCCCATAGGTCGCGAGAATCCCTTCCGACGGATGGTCCACCCACCCGCGCGGCCGGGGGCGGGTCGCGGCGGCGATGTGATACACGCCGAACGCCAAGGCGCTCGTGCGCGGGACGTTCACCCAACCGAGCGACGGGAGCGGCTTCAGGCTGTCGGACTCGGTGAGCGCCTCCGAGCGCAACTTGCGCACGAAGCCCTGGCCCTCGAGCGAGCCGGTGAGGCCGAACTGATCGGCGTAGAGCCCCACCGTGCGCGAGAAGTAGATGGAGCGCTTCCCCGCCTGCTCCTTGATCGCCTGCAGCACGACCACGTCGGCGCGTTCGAGATACTGCCGCTGCAGCTGCTGCGGGTCGAGCGTCACCGCGATTCCGCCCAAGTTCACGGTGGTTTTCCGCTCGAGCCAGTACACCGGCTGCATCGCCTCGAGCTGCTCGTCGGTGTAGCCGAGCAGCCTGCCGGTCGGCTTGGGCCACTCGCGGCCGCGGTACAGCGCGGGGGCGTTCGCCGAATCGAACGTGGCGAGCGGCCGACGCTGCAGCTGCCGCACATACCAGTCGGTGTTGGCGAGCGACAGGTTGACGACGGTGACATCCTGCCGGATATGCTCGACTTCCTGTGCGTACCACAGCGGGAACGTGTCGTTGTCGCCCGCCGTCACGAGCACCCCGTACGGCTCGACGGACTGCAGCAGGTCGGACGCGAAATCGCGCGCCAAAGTCTCGCCCTTGCGGGAGGCGGTGAGGTGATTGCCGGCGAGGGGCACGAGCGCGAGCAGGAGCACCACCGTCGCGGCGCGCCAGCGGCGCCCCGGGTCGGGCTCGCGTACCTCGAGCCACTCGGCCACCCATTCCATCAGGGTGGCGAGCCCCATCCCGATCCAGACGCCCCACAGCGCGAACGACGCGATGAAGAAGTAGTCGCGCTCGCGCACCTCGCGCGCCAGCTGGCGCGCCAAATCCTGGGAGAAGCCGTATTTGAAGTTCAGGTAGAAGATGAGCAGCAGCGTGTAGGTGCCCACGAGCGTCGTCATCGCGATCGCCGCCCGGCGATCGGCCTTCCAGTGGCGCCACGCCCCGAGGACGCCGAGCACGCCGAACACGACCGCCAGCGCCTGCTGCACGCCCTGCGACCAGTCCCGCCCCCACTGCCAGCTGAAGTACTGCACCCATAAGAGGATCTGCGCCCCGAGCGTGGCCTGCCGCTGGGTCACGGGCGGCTTGCCGTACTGCTGGCGCGTCAGCACGTCCCAGAACGCCTGCAGCGTCGTCGGCTCACCCTCGTTGATCCCCGGGAAATGGGCCGCGCGGATCGGCAGGAACAAGAACACCGAGAGCCCCACTGCCAACACCGCCAGCACCGCGACCGCGAAGTCCCAATTGCGCGCGACGAGGATGGCGTAGACCAAAGCCGCCACGAAGAGCAGCGCCGCTGCCTTGATCGGCGCCGCGTTCTCGAGTCCCAACGCGCCGATGAGCGCGTACGCGGCGCAGAACACGAACCACTGCGACCACTCCACCCGGCGGGCCTCGAGCGTCGCGGGACGCTGCGCCTTGAGCGGGGGGAAGAGCAGAACCACGACGACCGGCCCCACCAACACGCCCATCATGTGGTTGGTGGCCGTGAGCGCGATCAAGTACACGATCAAGAGCAAGTGATGATCGTGTCCCTCGCCGGGCGGCTGGTCATCCCAGCGCACGATCAGCCACAGCACGAGCGCAATCGAGAGCAGCGACAGGGTATAGACCTTCTCGTTCACCACCGACTGGTTCCACACGGTGAACGAGGTCGCCGCGACGAGCGCGCCGGCGACGGCGGCGAGCCGGCGCGGCAGCGTGGCCGGCACCCAGGACCGCATCCACCGCTCCCCGATGAGGAACCAGCACCCGGCGGCCACGGCGCTCGTCGTTGCCGCCAGCAGATTGATGCGCTCCGCGTACGACGCGGCGAGCGGGAGCAGCCCCCAGGTATGGGCGATGAGCGTGAACAGCGGGTTCCCCGGGGGGTGCGGAATCCCGAGGACATACGCCGCCGCGATGTATTCGGAGGTGTCCCAGAACTGCGTGGTCGGCGCGAGCGTCGCGACATAGAGGATCAGCGCGCCCAGCGCGACGAGGCCCGCGATCAGATAGGGCGGGGACTCCGTCGCGGCACTCGCCGGCGACCCGGCGACGGCCCGGGCCGGCGTGGAAACGGTGGCGGTCGGGGATCCCGGCCGCTCCAGTGGGTCGGACTGCCGTGCGTCGCGCATGCTCGTCCTGGTTAGTGCCGGAACTGCCGGAGCCCGGTGAACACCATCGCCATGCCGGCGTGGTCCGCCGCCGCGATCACCTCGCTGTCCTTCACCGACCCGCCCGGTTGGATGATGGCGCAGACGCCTGCCCGGGCGGCCTCTTCTACCCCGTCGGCAAACGGAAAGAAGGCATCAGAAGCTAACACCGCCCCGGCGGGGTCGTGCCCCTGTTGGCGGGCCTTGTGCACGGCGAGGAACGACGCGTCGACACGCGACATCTGCCCGGCGCCGATGCCGATCGCCGCCTCATCGCGCGCCAGCAGGATCGCGTTCGACTTGACCGTCCCCACCGCCACCCAGGCGAACCGCAGGTCGCGCCACTCCGCCTCCGTCGGCGGGCGCCGCGTCACGACCCGCCAGCCCGCCTCATCGGCGGCCTGCTCCGGCCGGGCGCGCGCTTGCACCAGGAAGCCACCTCGAATCCGCTTGAAGTCCCAGCTGGCGGGATCCGTGGCGCCCGGGAGCCGCACCACCCGCAGGTTCTTCTTCTCGCGCAGCACCGCGAGCGTGTCGGCCTGGAACGCGGGTGCGACCACGACCTCGACGAACAGGTCGCGCATGGCCTCGGCGGCCGCGCGGTCCACGGCGACGTTGAACGCAATCACCGAGCCAAACGCCGACGTCGGGTCGGTGGCGAGCGCGCGGGCGTACGCCGCGCTCGCCGACGACCCGAGCGCAATGCCGCAGGGCGTCGTGTGCTTGATGATGGCGCACGCGGCGCGGTCCGACCCGCTCCAGGGCGCGACCGCCAGCCCCGCAGCGTCGAGATCGAGCAGATTGTTGAACGACAGCTCCTTGCCGTGCAGCTGCTCGAGCTCGCGGATCCCCGGCTCCTCGGTGGCATACAGCGCCGCCGGTTGGTGGGGGTTCTCGCCATAGCGCAGCTCCTGGCGGCGCTCGAGCGCGAGCGTGATCCGCTCCGGCCACCCCGGGGTGTCCCGTGTCAAATAGCGGTGGATGGCGGCGTCATAGGCGGCGGTGTGGGCGAAGACCTTGGCCGCGAGCGTGCGGCGCAGCGCGGCGGGCACGTCCCGCGCCGTGAGCGCGGCGAGCACCACCGCATAATCGTCCGGATCCACGATGACCAGCACCGCACCGTGGTTTTTCGCGGCGGAGCGAAGCATCGCGGGGCCGCCGATGTCGATCTGCTCGATCGCTTGCTCGAAGCCGACGTTCGGCTGCGCGACGGTCTCGCGGAATGGGTAGAGGTTCACGGCCACGAGGTCGATCGGCACGATGTCGTGCTGCGCCAGCGCCGCGCGATCGCCGGCATGGTCGCGCCGCGCCAGCAGGCCGCCATGCACCTTGGGGTGCAACGTCTTCAGCCGGCCGTCCAGCATTTCGGGGAACCCGGTCACCTGCTCGATCGGCAGTACCGCGACGCCGGCCTGGCGCAACGCCGCCGCCGTGCCACCGGTCGACACGATCTCCCAGCCGAGTGCCGCGAGCTCGCGGGCGAACTGGACGACGCCGCGCTTGTCCGAGACCGACAGGAGCGCGCGGGGGCTCACCACGCTTCGGCGACCGCCTGGATCAGGTCGGCGAGACTCACCACGTCCTTGAGATCCACCACCTCGACCGGGGAGTGGGAGTAGCGCATCGGCCAGCCGATCGCCACATCGACGACGCCGTACGGCCCGAAGACCGACCCGTCGTTGCCGCCGTTCGTGGTGCCGACCTGCAAGGAGATACCGCGGGAGTGGGCGACTCGGACCAGCGAGTCTACGTACGCCGGGGGCGTTACCGAGGAGTTGTCGAGCGCCCGCGCCACCGCCCCCTGCCCGAGGGGGGCCGTGGCGAAGTTGGGGAGCTCGAGTGGAGAGTCGGCGGAGACGAAGGTGTCGATCGCGTGGACCCGACGGACCTTGGGGCCGAGCGCGGCGGCCGCCGCGGCCGCGCCCTCGAGCCCAATCTCCTCGCGCACGCTCCAAATGAACAGCACCTGATGCGTGAGCGCCGCGCGGTTGAGATGCTCGAGCGCGAGCAGCAGCGCGGCGTCCCCCACTCGATCGTCGAACGAGCGCCCCGTGGCCCGGGTGCCCGCAAGACGCACGTACTGCTTGGGCATCGTGACGGTCGACCCCGGATGCACCCCTCGGGCCGCGGTCGCGGCCCGGGACGTCGTCCCGACATCGACCCGCAGCGGCGGCGGGGTATGGTGCGTGAACCCGGTATCGCGGGGGACAAAGACGCCCGGCACCCCCCCGCGGTCGGTATGGACGAGCGCCGGCTCGGCCTCGAACAGCGAGGTGAAGAACCCACCCTGGGGCGCGAGCTCCAACGTCCCGTCGTCGCGGATTGCGCTCACCCGGAAGCCGATCTCATCCATATGCGCGACGAACACGACGAGCGGGTCACCCTGGCCGACGCGCACCCAGAGGTTGCCGGCCGTGTCGGTCTCCGCCGACGCCCACGGCGGCAGCAACGTCTTCACCGCGTTTCGTACGGCGTCTTCGGCGCCGGAGACGCCATACGCCTCCACGAGCGGCGCCAGGACTCTCTCGGCTGCGGCGACCCGCGCCGATTCCTGGGCCGACAGGTCCGCGCTCGCCCCCACCACGGCCAGCAGCGTCGCGACGACCCACGCGCGGGTGGCGCTCATCGCCCCTCCATCCAGCTCGCGAGCTCCTGCGACAGGGTCTCGGCGTCGGTGAGCGCCACGGTCTCGACCGCGGTGTCCGGATACCGGGCCTTGAGACCCACGACCCTCACGTCGTCGAAGGGGCCTAGCAGCCCTCGCAGGCTCCCCACGCGGCGGTCCGCGGCATAGAGGGTCCCCACCGTGAAGGCGACCACGACGCTCCCGTTCACCTTCGGCTTCGCCTGGACGGCGGCCGCGAGCGCGGCGCAGGCCGCGCGTCGCCCGGCCACTGGCCCCGCGAGCAGCCGGTTCCCGTAGACGTGCGCCAACTTGGTCAGCGTCACCGGGGCGAGCACGTCGATCCCGAGGGCCCGCACCTCCGTGGCCGAGCTCGCGCCCAGGTCCACGAAGGCATTGTCCACCGTGAACATGGGATCGGCCGCACCCGAGCCGCGGCCCCGCGTGAGGTGGACCGACTTGACGGCCACAACGCCGGGGACGGCCCCCCGCGTGCCGAACACAGTCACCCGATGACCCTCGAGCAGCTGATCGAACACCGGATACGCCACACGCGCGCCCCCACCCACACGCCGGAGCAGCAGGTACCCCTCGGGCGTCACGGTCCCGACGACGTACCCGACCTCGTCGAGCGGGCAGGCGACGAGCCGCCGTGGCGACCCGCGCCCGAGCGTGACCACCACGTCGCCAGCGCGGTCGCGAGCGCTCCCGGGGAGGAGGAGGAGCAGGGAATCCGTCATCGCTTGCTCGAGACCGGTGACGGCCGTCATCTGAGTGAACCGAACGGCGAGAGTATCCACGGCCTGGGCGCGAAGCCCTGCGGGGCGGCCGGCGGACAACAGCAGGCCAATGACCGCCGTCACGGCTGTCGCGCTCGAGCCTCGACCCGGCGCGTGTGCGTTAGGCATCGGCAACCCTCACGGCCAGGTGGTCGTGCGCTGTGAAGCTCGCGCCGTCGGGGAAGAGCCGTAGCGGAGTGCCCGGCACGCCCCGCCGCGCCAGCTCCAGCACCACGAGGGGCAGCAGACGATGCTCCACGTCGAGCACTCTCGCGGCAAGCGCCTCCGGCGTGTCGCCCGGCCGGACCGGGACCGGCCACTGGGCGAGGACGGGCCCCCGGTCGTACTCGTCGTCGACGTAGTGAACCGTCGCGCCTGATAAGGTAGCGCCGCTCGCGAGCACGGCTTCGTGTACACGGTGTCCGTACATCCCCGGGCCGCCGAACGCCGGGAGCAACGCCGGATGGATATTAATCAGGCGCCAGCGCCAGCGCGCGACCAGCGCCGCGGGAATCCGCTTGACATATCCGGCGAGCACCACGAGTCGCGCGTCGCCCACCGCTGCCGCGATCTCGGTGGCACTTTCGGGGTCCGTGAGCACGGCGGTGGGCACGCCCGCGCGGTGGGCCCGTTCGAGCGCCGCCGCGTCCCGTCGGCTCGAGACGACGCGCGCCACGCGCGCGACCCGTGAGTCCGCCAGCGCGTCGAGCAGCGCCTGGAGATTCGTCCCGCCGCCCGACACGAGCACGGCGACCGGGAGCGGTGTCAGGGGTCGCCCGCGCAGCGCGCCAGGGACTTCGGTTTCGCGCCGCTCGTCACGCGCAGTGAGAACTGGCCCGTCGCTCCATGGTTCGACGACGTGACGACGATCAAATACTCGGCGGTGCGGGCAAACGTCAGCGTGATGCGCGCGTTGCAGTGGCCGCCCGAGTCGTCGTCTTGCAGCGGCTCGGCGATGCCCGGCCCCGCGATGAACAGGTACGCATCGAACTCGGCGGACTCGAGGTCGACCGTAACGGTCTGCCCCACCGTCCCTGCGATGGACCAGGCTTGCAGGTAGGTGCTGTCGCGCTCCTGGTAGCGGTCGCTCTTCGTGAGCCGGCCGGCGACCGTCTGGCCCACCGCGATCGTATGGGCAGCCTGCGCCACGGCCGGCCCGCCCGGCGCGAGGGCGCCGAGCAGCAGCGTAACGAGCGGGACGGGGAGACGAGCGGGCACGGGGCTCCTCGGACGGGGACGACGCCCGAGGCACAATCTGGAAGACTCAACGGTCCCGCACAATCAGGTCGACGGCGGCTGCGAGATCGGCGACGACGGGCACACCGAGCGCCCCGGCCTCGCCGCGGTGGGTCGCGCCGTGACCGGTCGACACGAGGATCCCCCGCCCGCCGAGCGCGCGCGCCGGCAGGACGTCGCTCGGGCGGTCGCCCACCCAGTAGGAGGCCGCAAAGTCGATCCCCAACGCGGCCTGCGCGTCGCGGAACAGCTGGACGCCCGGCTTGCGACAGTCGCACGGCCCGGAGACCTCTGGATGGTGGGGACAGAAGTAGGCACCGTCCAGATGGGCATCGTGCGCGGCGAGCAGTTCGCTCAGCCGGCGCTGCACGGCGGTGTACGCAGTCGCGTCGTACACTCCGCGCGCGATCCCGGATTGATTCGACACCGTCACGACGAGCCACCCTGCCTCGTTGAGCTGGCGCACGGCGGGCGCGACGCCGGGCAGCAGCCGCACCCGGGCCGGCTCGTGCAGGAAGCCGGGATCCTCCACGAGGGTGCCGTCGCGGTCGAGGAACACGGCCCGGTATGCCGACAGGAGGGCGGGGGCAGGGCGCGCCTCAGGCATCGAGCGCCGCGCGGACGACGCGGCCCACCGTCGCCACCTCTTCGGGGAAGATCGTGCGCGGATCGAGCATGACGCTGTCGTCGGCGATGCGGGCGATGAGCGGCGGGGTGGCGCGGCGCAGCGCGGCGGCCACGGCGTCGGGTGTCAGGTGGCGGGCGTTCAGGCGCACCAGCCAGGTCGCGAGCTTCGCGCCGGGAAACGAGCCGCCTCCGACCTCCGACTCACCCGGGCTGAGCTCGGCGCCCGCGCCGACGGTCCGTTGCAACGCCTCGGCCCGGCGGCGCAGCTCGCTCACGTCTTCGGTCAGCATCCGGAGTACCGGGATCTCGCGCCGTGCAGCCTCGGGGTCGCGGTACAGGGCGAGCGTCGCCTCGAGCGCGGCCAGCGTGTACTTGTCCGAGCGCACCGCACGGGCGAGCGGATCCGTGCGGCACGCGTCGATCGCCGCGTGGCGCCCGAGCAGGACGCCGGCCTGGGGACCGCCCAGCAGCTTGTCGCCCGAGAACACGACGGCGTCGACCCCGCTCGTGAGCGCGTCCCGTACGCTGGGCTCTCCTGTGAGCCCGTAGCGCGAGAGATCGAGCAGCAGCCCGCTCCCCAAGTCGTACAGACTCGCTACACCGCGCGCCCGGGCGACGTCCGCGATCTCCTGGCCCGACACCTCGGCCGTAAAGCCCGTCACTTGAAAGTTGGAGCGGTGCACCTTGAGGAGCAGCCGCGTGCGCGGCGTGATGGCGGCCTCGTAGTCGGCGCGGTGTGTGCGGTTGGTGGTCCCGACCTCGACGAGCTGCGCGCCCGAGCGCGCCATGATGTCAGGAATGCGGAAGGCGCCGCCGATTTCGACCAGCTCGCCGCGCGACACGATCGCCTCGCCGTCCCGCGCCAAGGCGGACAACGCGACCAGCAGGGCGGCCGCCGCGTTGTTGACCACGAGCGCGTCCTCGGCGCCCGTCAGCTCGACCAACAGATCGCGGCATAGCGCCTGGCGCGAGCCGCGGGCCCCGCGGGTAAGATCGTATTCGAGATTGGTGTAACCGCCGGCGACGCGGGCCATCGCGGCGCTCGCCGCCGCCGCCAGCGGCGCGCGGCCGAGGTTGGTGTGCAGCACGACCCCCGTCGCGTTGATGACCGGCTCGAGCGACGGCCGGACCAGGCGCGCCACGCGGGCGAGCACGGCGGCGCCCCAGCCTTCGGCGGGCGCCACGCCGCCATTCGCCCGCGCCGCGTCAATCGCGTCCCGCACCGCCCGCACCAGCAGACTGCGCGGGTGCGTCGCGCTGAGCGCCGCGACCTCGGGCTCGGCGAGCAGGGCCTCGACGGCGGGAAGGCGGCGGCGCGGGTCGCTCATGGGGCCTTGCTCGAGTCGCGGGCGGCCCGTTTCGGGGCGGGCTTCGCGGCGGGCATGACGAGCACGCCCTGCCCGTCCCCGCGGACGCCGTTCAGATTGATGGCCCCGAGCACCCGCACGAGGTACTTGGCCCCCGGCACAAGCGGTCGCGTCGTCGCCACCACCAGTCGGTCGGCAGGCACCGGACGCTGTGCGAGCAGCCGGTGCACCCGGGCCGTATCGACGCGCGCGGCGGTCGTGTCGCCCCGCGGGCCCCGGGCGGGGGCTCCCGCCGGCGGCGCCGGCCGGGCGCGCGCGGTGTCGCGGCGCGCCGTCGTGTCCCGGGCCCGCCGCAGCGAATCCGCGACGGCGCGCGCCCGCGCTTGGATCGAATCGTACTGCGCGGTGCTGTAAAAAGCCCGCACTGGGACGGGCGTCGAATCGGGCAGCGCGAGCACCCGGACCTGCGCGGTGTCGAGCGGCCGCCGGGGGTCGAGCGGCTGGGAAAACACCACGCGCAGCGCCACCGAGTCCACCGGGTCGACGCTGCGCACCTTCGGTCCGACGGAGTCGTGCAGGAACACCCACAACACCGCGCTCGCCGCCGAATCCACCGGGATCGTCAGCGTGTCGAACGCCTCTCGCCGGTCCAGGCGGCGGTTGTTGTTCTGATCCTGGATCGCCTGGACCAGGTAGCGGCCGGGCGGGACATCGCTCAGCCGGAAGTCACCTGCCGAGTCGGTCAGGGTCAGGTAGGGGACGGTGTCGGGGAGGGGGACAGCGCGGATCACCGCCTGCGGCAGGGCGCGCTGCTCGACCCATAACAGCACCGTCCCCCGGATCGCGGCTTTGGGGAGCGGGCCGCCCGTCGAGAACTCGATCATCTTGCCCGTCTTGGTCACGTTGCGCCGCAGGTCCGCGATGCCCGGCACCAGCTCGAGATGATAGGCGCGGTTCGGCTTCCAGCCCTCGTCGGGCCTCACGTGGATCGAGCTCCGGTGCCACGAGACCTTGACCTCACCCGCGACGGGGGACAACACGATTTGGCGCGCCAGCCCGCTGATCGTGCCGCTCGATCCCCCGCTCGGGGGATTCTCGTCGATCACCTCGTCGAACTGGATGATCGCGTCGCCCTTCAAGGCGGGCACGATCGCCCCCGACTCGGGCACGACGCGGAGCACGTCGGGCGCCTTGGTGCGGATCGGGCCGCCGGGCGGCTCGCCCTGGCTGGCGCACGCGCCAGCCAGAACCGCTACGAGCAGCCCAGCGACTCGAGCTTGGCGGCCAGCGCCTGCAGCTGGTCGTGCCACGCGCGCTCCTTCTCGCGCTCCCTGGCGACCACGTCGGCGGGCGCCCGCGCGATGAAATCCCGATTGGTGAGCTTGGCCTCGAGCCCGGCGAGCTGCTGCGCGAGTCGGGTGCGCTCGGCGGCGAGGCGCCGGCACTCCTGCGCGACGTCGACCGCATCCGCGAGCGCCACGAACACCTCGCTCCCGTCGGCGAGTACCGCGTGGGCCCCCGCGCCCCGGGCGGCGCGGCCGTCGAACCCGAGCTCCCCGAGCTGCGCGAGGCGGGCGATGGTGTCGCGCTCGCCTTCGAACGCGCGACGGGCGTCGTCGCTCTTGCTCGTCAACGCCGCGTCGAGCCGGGTCTTCGGGCTCACGCGATACTCCGCGCGAATGGTGCGGATCGCAGCGATCGCATCCTGCACCAGGGCGAACTGCCGCTCCGCGCGGGGGTCCACGAGCGGCGCGCGCACGGTGGGCCACGCCGCCACCGCGAGCAGCTCGTCCGGGCGCCGATCCGGGAGCTTCTGCCACAGCTCCTCGGTGATGAACGGCACGACGGGATGCAGGAGCCGGAGCGCCGTATCGAAGCAATAGGCGAGCACGGCTGCGGCGCTGTCCGAGAGCCGCGACTTGACCGCTTCGACGTACCAGTCGGCCAGCTCCTTCCACACAAAGTCGAAGCAGCGCTTCGCCGCTTCGTCCAGCCGGAACTGCTCGAGGGCCGCCGTGACCTCGCGGACCGCCCCTTGCGTGCGCGACAGAATCCACCGGTCGGCGAGCGGGAGCTCGGGCACCCGGCCCACGGGGAACACCGGCACCTGCGCCGGCAACTGGGCGAGGATGAAGCGCCCGATGTTCCACAGCTTGTTCGCAAAGTTGCGACCCGGGGCGAACGTGGTCGCGAGGTCGTTGGGGTCGAGGATCAGGTCGGACCCGAGCGCAACGCCGGCGATCGCCGTCCAGCGCAAGGCGTCGGCCCCGTACAACCGCACGACGTCCAGCGGATCGATCCCGTTGCCGAGCGACTTGGACATCTTGCGGTGCTGCGTGTCGCGCACCGTGCCGTGCAGGTACACCGTGGCGAACGGGCGCTCCCCGAGGAAATGGTAGCCCGCCATGACCATCCGGGCGACCCAGAAAAACAGGATCTCGGGCGCCGTGACGAGAGTGTGGCCGGGATAAAACTGCCGCACATCGGGCGTGTCGTCGGGCCAGCCGAGCGTCGCGAACGGCCACAGCCAGGACGAAAACCAGGTGTCCAGCACGTCGGGGTCCTGCGTGACCGGGCCGCCGCACTTGCGACACGCGGTGGGGTCCTCCCGGTCCGCCCACTGCTCGCCGCACTGGGCGCAGGTGAACACGGGGATCCGGTGCCCCCACCACAGCTGGCGGGAGATGTTCCAGTCGCGGATGTTCTCCAACCACTGCTCGTAGGTCTTGGCCCACCGCTCGGGCACGAGCCGGAGCTTGCCGGCGCGGTAGGCGCCGAGCGCGGGCTCGGCGAGCGGCTTCATCTTTACGAACCACTGGTCGGAGAGCCGCGGCTCCACCACCGTGTCGCAGCGGTAGCAGCGCCGCAAGGTGTAGCGGTGTGGCTCGGTCTTCTCGAGCGCGCCCTGCTCCTCGAGCATCTTGACGATGCGCTCGCGGGCGGCGAAGCGGTCGAGCCCGGCGAGCTCGGGGGGGACGCGCGTGGCGTGCGCCATGCGGCCGTCCTCCGTCATCACGAGGGGCATGTCGAGCTGGTGACGCACGCCGATCTCGAAGTCGGTCGCGTCGTGTGCGGGCGTCACCTTCACAAACCCCGTGCCGAAGGTGGGCACCACGGCGTCGTCGGCGATGATCGGGATCGCGAGATGCGTGATCGGCAGGCGGGCCGTCTTCCCGATGAACGCGGCGTGCCGTCGGTCATGGGGGTTCACAGCGACGGCCGTGTCGCCGAGCAGCGTCTCGGGGCGCGTCGTCGCCACCGTGATATAGGGGGCCGGCCCCCCTTCCACCGGGTACCGGATGTAGTACAGCGTCCCGGCCTCGGGGTCTCCGGCCTCCGCCTCCTCGTCCGACAGCGCCGTCAAGCAGTGGGGACACCAGTGGATCACCCGGTGGCCGCGATAGATCAGCCCCTCTTCCCACAGCCGCACGAACACCTCACGCACGGCGCGGGAGTACGCGGGGTCGAGCGTGAAGCGGGTGCGGCTCCAGTCACAGGAGCAGCCGATCACCTTGAGCTGCTCGAGAATGGTGGTGCCGGTCTCGCGCACGAACGCCCAGACCCGCTTCACGAACTCGTCGCGCCCGAGGTCGAAACGGGTCTTACCCTCCTTCGCGATCAGCCGCTCCACCACGTTCTGGGTCGCGATGCCGGCGTGATCCGTGCCCGGCAGCCACAGGGCCTCGCGCCCCCGCATCCGCTCGAAGCGGATCAGCACGTCCTGCGTCACGTTGTTGAGCCCCTGGCCCATGTGCAGCACCGCGGTCACGTTGGGCGGCGGGATGACAATGACGTAGGGCTCGCCTGGCGCGGTGGGGTTCGGCGGGAACACGCCGCGGTCGAGCCAGCGCTGGTACAGCGGACGCTCGACGGCGTGTGGATCGTACTGGGGCGGGAGCTCGAAGCGCGGCGCGGGCATTCCTTATTATAGACGGGACGGGGAATTATAGACGGGACGAGGAGCGACCGGAAATGACGGGACGATACGCCGTCCCGTCCTCTCGTCGGTAGCAGCAGGTTCGCGGACTCGCTAGAATACCCCCCGATGCCCGACGAATCCACCGAGTTACCGACGAGCCGCGTCGCCCGCTGGGCCGCGACGGGAGCCCTGATCCTGCTCGCCGTCGCGCTCTACTTCCGCGAGGGGCGGCGCACTGCACCCCTGACGGCGCCCGCGGCGCCGGCGCCGCCCGAGTCCGCTCAGACGACCCACTGACCCGTTGGCCGCCCCGGAGATCCGCGTCACGCTCCCTGACGGGAGCGAAAAACGCCTGCCCGCCGGTGCGACCGGGGCCGACCTCGCCGTCGCCATCGGCCCTGGGCTCGCCAAGGCCGCCCTCGCTGTGCGGGTGGACGGCCACGTGTGGGACCTCGCGCGCCCGCTCCCCGACGGGATCAAGGTCACGATCCTCACCGACCGCGATGCCCAGGCGCTCGAGGTGCTGCGCCACTCGTCCGCCCACGTGCTCGCCACGGCCGTGCGGCAACTGTTCCCGCGCGCCCAGATTGGGTTCGGGCCGCCGATCGAGGACGGCTTCTACTACGACTTCGCCGTGCCCACGCCGTTCAGCCCCGAGGACCTGGCGCGGATCGAGGCCAAGATGCAGGAGGTCACCCGGGCGGACTACCCCTTCGTGCGCGAGGAAGTGAACCGCGCGGAAGCCGAGCGCCGCTTCGCCGACGACCCGCTCAAGCTGGAGCGCATTGCCGATTTCCCCCCCGGCGAGGTGATCTCGGTCTATACCGACGGTCCGTTCGTCGACCTGTGCCGCGGGCCCCATGTGCCGAGCACCGGCCGCATCAAGCATTTCAAGCTGCTGCACGCCGCCGGCGCCTATTGGCGGGGCGACGAGCGGCGCCAAATGCTGCAGCGGATCTATGGCACGGCGTGGTTCACGAAAGAGGACCTCGACGCTTACCTGCGCCGCCTGGAGGAGGCGCGCAAGCGCGACCACCGCGTGCTGGGCAAGCAACTCGACCTCTTCTCCACCCAAGAGGACGTGGGGCCGGGGCTGATCCTGTGGCACCCCAAGGGCGCCGTGATCCAGTTCGAGCTGCGGCGCTTCATCGAGGACACGGTGCTGGCGCGCGACTACCACCTCGTGTACACGCCTCACGTGACGCGCGAGCAGCTGTTCTTGCGCTCGGGCCACCTCCCGCTGTACGCCGAGAACCAGTTCCCCCCGATGGCGGCGGGCGAGGGCGAAGCCGAGGACGTGCGCTACCGCGTGAAGCCGATGAACTGCCCGATGCACATCCTCATCTACGCCGCGCAGCAGCGCAGCTACCGCGACCTGCCGCTGCGCTTCGCTGAGGTCGCGAACGTGTACCGCAATGAACGCTCGGGCACGCTGCACGGCATGCTGCGGGTGCGGGGCCTGACGATGGACGACGCGCACATCTTCCTGCGCCCCGACCAGATCGAAGACGAGATCTTCCGCTTGCTCGATATCGTCGAGTTCGTGCTAGGGAAGACGTTCGGGCTGAGCTACCGCCTCGATCTCGCCACGCGGCCCGCGCAGAAGCTCGGGGCCGACGCGGTGTGGGACCAGGCCGAGCGCGCGCTGGAAC
>DATBBW010000125.1:0-3441 GCA_036270795.1 Gemmatimonadales bacterium
CCCGCTCGTCGCCACCGCGCTCTTCGCGGGCGTGGCGGGACTCGGCGACCTGCGGCGCGTCGGCCGGCTCGGGGCCCGCACGCTCGCCTTTTTTTGGGGAACGACGCTCGCGGCGATCCTCATCGGGTTCGTGGTCGCCGCGCTGTTCCTGCCGCTCGCGCCCATCACCCCCGACCAGCAGGCCGCGTTGCGCGCGGCTGCACAGGCGGACACGGGCGTGGCCCGGCACGCCGCCGAGCTGCCCCCCACGGGGGCGCGGTTCATCGTGGAGTTGATCCCGCAGAACCCGGTGCGCGCCGCGGTGGACGGCAATCTGCTGCCGCTGATCGTATTCACGACCATCTTCGGCGTCGCCACGGCCGCCCTCCCCGACGACAAGCGCCGCACCCTCACCGATCTCGCCGACGTCGTGACCCAGACGCTGATCCGGATCGTGCACTGGGTGCTGCTCGTGGCGCCGCTCGGCATCCTGGCGCTCGTCGCCGGGGCCATCGCGCAATTCGGGATGTCCCTCGTCCTCACGATGGCGGTGTTCATCGGGGCGGTGATCGCGGGCCTCGCGCTGCTCATCGCCCTGGTGTACCTGCCGGCGGTGGCGGTCCTGGGACGGTTCGAGGTGAGCCGCTTCCTGCGGGCGAGCCGGGCCTCGATGCTCATGGCCTTTTCGACCACGTCGTCGCTCGCCACCCTGCCCGTGATGTTCGACGCCGCGGAGACGGACCTCGCGATCGCGCGCCCCGTGGCGGGCTTCGTGCTCCCGCTCGGTGCCAGCATCAACCGGGCGGGGAGTGCGTTGTTCCAGGCGGTGGCCGTGCTGTTCATGGCCCGGCTGTACGGCACCTCGCTCGGGCTCGGGCCCCTCGTGCAAGCCGGCGCCGCCGTGTTCCTGGCGTCGCTGACGGTGGCGAGCGTGCCGTCGGCCGCCGTCGTGAGCCTGGCGCCGGCGTTCGCGAGCACCGGGCTTCCGCTCGCGGGGCTCGCCGTCTTGCTCGGGCTCGATCGTGTCCCCGACATGTTCCGCACCATGACGAACGTGGTCGGGCACCTGGCGAGCGCCGTCGTCGTCGGCGCGCTCGAGCGGGAGCGGCCCGAGTGACGTGGCTCATCCCCGCCGCCTACGCGCTGTTCCTCGCCCTCCTCGTCGTGCGCTACATCCGCCGCCGCCCCCGCCTCGCCGACTATGCGCCCCAACTCGCGGGCCCCCTCGTGTCCGTGATCATCCCCGCGCGGGACGAGGCCGTGAACATCGAGGCGTGCGTGCGCTCGGTCCTCGCCACGCGCTATCCGACGATCGAAGTGATCGTGGTGGACGACCGGTCACGGGACGCCACGCCCGAGCTCGTGGCGCGCCTGGGGCGTGCCCCCGAGGCGGCGGGGCGGGTGCGCCTCGTGTCTGGGGCCGAACTCCCGCCGGGCTGGTTCGGCAAGTCGTGGGCCCTGGTGCAGGGATACCGGGTGGCCCGGGGTGAGTTGCTGGTGTTCGTCGACGCCGACACGCGCCATGAGCCCGAGCTCCTGCCCCGCACGCTGCGGGCGCTCGACGCGGAGCGCGTCGATCTCGTGAGCGTCGTGTCGCGGCAGGAGATGGTGACCTTCTGGGAGCGGCTTATCCAGCCGCACGTGTTCGTCGCGCTGGCGGCCCGCGTGGGCGACCTGCGGCGCGTGAATCGCACGCGCGTCACGTGGGACGCGATCGCCAATGGGCAGTACATCCTGACGACGCGCGCCGCCTACGAAGCGGTCGGCACCCATGCCGCCGTGCGCGACAGCGTCGCCGAAGACATGGCCCTGGCGCAGGCGTATGTCCGACAGCATCGCGACATCTTCCTGACACACGCACCGCAGTACATGCGCACCCGGATGTACCGGGGCTTGGGCGGGATTGTGGAAGGCTGGTCCAAGAACCTGGCGAGCGGCGTGCCACACATGCTGCCGCCCGTGCCCTGGCTGCGGCGCGCGGCGCCGTATGTGATGTGGTTGCCCGCGCTGTGCTGGCTGCTCCCGCCATTGGCGTGGGCGGTGTACGGCTGGCCCTGGGCGGCGCTCACGAGCGTGGTCTCGCTCGTCATCTGGATCGCCGTCTATTGGGCGGAGGAGGCGCCGGTCGTGTATGCGCTGCTCTATCCGCTCGGTGCCGCGCTCGTGGCGGCCATCATGGTGCGGTCGGCGTGGCGCGGCGCGCGCAAGATCGAGTGGCGCGGGCGCCGCTACGGTGGTTGAGGCGCGCTGTTAGAGCACCCCGCAGGCCTGAAACACGCTCGGATGGTCGCTGCGCTGCAGTAATTCGTGCAGCATCTCGTGCTCCACGATGCGGCGGTCGTTGAGCCACGCCGCGGCGAGGTAGATCGAATGCGGCGGCTGCCACCACCCGGCGCAGCGGCCGTCGTAGGCGGGACAGACGTAGCTCGTGCCGGGGACCTGGTACCAGTCGATCTGGTCGAAGTGGCCCGACAGGCCCGCGCACGCTTCGATCTCGGCCCACCACTGCTGATAGCCGGGCGGCGGCGTCAGCTCCACCGCGCCCGCCGGGGCAAAGGTGTCGATACAGCCCAACAGGAACCCGACGGCGACGAGCTGTACCGCTCGGCGCCTCATCCAGCGCGGCACGCCTAGAAGTAGATCGTCGCCGCGAAGCTCAGTCCCTGCAGTGCACCCTGATACGACCACGATGTGTCAACGCTCCTGGGGTTGCTGCCAATGGAGTAGATCGTTGAGACCGTCGGGCGTGCGCCTTACAAAGCGGCAGCCACGTGGCTGGCGAGCACGATCCCCACGACGACGCTCACCACCGCCGAGCCGAGATGGAGCGCGGTGGCCCAGCTGGTCCCCCGGGTCGACGCGAGCCGCACGACGCCGGCCAGCGAGAACGACACGAGGAGCATCCCGAGCATCGTGCCCGCGGCGAACGCGACGAAGTAGGCGAGCTGCGCGGCGCGGGTGGGCGCGGCGGCGACGAGCAACAAGAGCAGGGCGGAGCTGCCCGCGAGACCGTGCAGCACGCCAAACCCAAGTGACCGGCGCGCGTCGCCCCGCGGATGCGCGTGGTGGTGCGCCGGCTCGTGCGCGTGGCTGTGCAGATGGAGGTGCGGCGCCCGGTCGTCGGTGTCGTGGGTGTGCACGTGCAGGTGCCAGCGTCCGCGCGCGTAGCGCACCAGGACCGAGCCACCTAGGGCGACGAGGAGCAGCGCTACGAGGAAGTCGGCCGCGGGCCACAGCCGCTCGGGGAGGCGTAGCCCGCCCACCATGATCGCCAGCACCACCACACCGACGCTGACCGTGTGCCCGATCGCCCAGGCCAGCCCGAGCCGGCAGGCCGCGAGCAGACTGCCCTGCCGCGTGGCGAGCGTCGAAACCGCGGCCAGGTGGTCCGGCTCGAACGCGTGGCGGAAGCCGAGCAGCAGACCGAGGCCCGCGAGGGCGGGGAGGCTCACGTGCATGAGG
>DATBBW010000126.1:0-4458 GCA_036270795.1 Gemmatimonadales bacterium
ACCGACGACCGCCCCGCGGTCGCGATCTGGGTGATCTCGTCGAAGTAGCCGACGCCGACGAATTCCTGGTGCCGCACCGCCTCGTACCCGGCGGCCTCGGCCGCGAACTCCCGGGTCTGGAGCTCGGCGTAGGCGGCCATCCCCCGTTCCTTGTAATCCCGCGCCAGGGCGAACATGCTGTGGTTTAAGGCGTGGAACGCCGACAGCGTGACGAACTGGAACCGGTAGCCCATCGCCCCGAGCTCGCGCTGGAACGACGCGAGCTGGGCCTCGTTCAGATGCTTGCGCCAGTTGAACGACGGCGAGCAGTTGTAGGCGAGCAGCTTGCCCGGGTATCGCGCCCGGACGACCGCGGCGAACTGGCGCGCCTCGGTGAGATCGGGCTTCGAGGTCTCGAACCACAGCAGGTCGGCGTAGGGCGCGTACGCGAGGCCGCGCGCGATCGCCGCATCAATGCCCGGGCGTACCCGGATGAACCCCTCGGGGGTGCGCTCGCCGAGGATGAAGCGGTGATCGGCGGGGTCGATGTCATTTGCGAGGATGGTGGCGCCGAGCGCGTCAGTGCGGGCAATCAGGATCGTGTCCACGCCTGCCACGTCCGCCGCGAGTCGGGCCGCGATCAGTTTCGTCACGAACTCGCTTGTCGGCACCAGCACCTTGCCGCCCAGATGTCCGCATTTCTTGAGGGAGGCGAGTTGGTCCTCGAAGTGCACCGCCGCCGCGCCATGCGCCACCATGTTGAGCATCAACTCGTACGCGTTGAGCAGCCCGCCGAACCCCGCCTCGGCGTCGGCGACGATCGGCACCAGCCAGTCGATCGCGTCGTCGGCATGCATGTGATGGATCTGGTCGGCCCGCAGCAACGCGTTGTTGATCCGCTGGACGAGGGCGGGAACGCTGTCGGCTGGATAGAGACTCTGATCCGGGTAGGTGTGCAGGGCAGTGTTCATATCGCCGGCCACTTGCCAGCCGCTACAGTAGATGGCGGAGAGGCCCGCCTGCACGCACTGCACGGCCTGGGCGCCAGTAATCGCGCTCAGCGCCCTGATCGGCTCGTCCGCGTGGAGCAGCTCCCACAGGCGCCGCGCCCCGCGGCGCGCCAGCGTATGCTCGATCGCGACCGTGCCCCGGAGGCGATACACGTCCGCGGCGCTGTAGGGGCGCGTGATTCCGGCCCAGCGGCCGTCCGTCGCCCAGGCACGCTCGAGCAACGCGATGTCATTGTGCTTGCCCATGACTGCTCCGTTCCGTAATCCGTGGGACCGCAATCGCCCTGATGCCCCGCCGCCGCCCACCGCTCGTGCTCCGCAAACTCCGCGCCCACCAATCGAGGACGGCTGCCCCGCTGGGGATAGGGAAAGTGTCGCGCGACCGCTGCACCCTCGCGGCCCTGCTGCGGCGGGACAGGGCCCCCCAGCGGCGTCCTCGTGTCGCGCTCCGCCATGCGTCTCCGCGCTCTGCCTTTCCGGCACACCCTCGCCCCCGTAGGTTACTCCGCTCCCATGCTCACCACCCCCCTCGTCGCGGCGCTGGGCTGCTTGTTCATGGGCGCCGTGCTCGTCCGCGCCGCCGGCCGGGCCGTGCGGGCCAAGCGCTTCGGCGCGGCGCTGCTGCGGGGGCTCAGCGGGGCGCTCGGCCTCGCCCTGGCGCTCCTCGCGGGGACGATCGTCGTGGGGTTACGAGGCTACCGAGCGCTCACCTTCGAAGAGGTGGCGGCGACGGTGCAGCTCGAACCGGTGGGGCGGCAGCGGTTCCGCGCGACAATCCGGCTCCCCGACAACCGGATCGCCATGTATGAGCTCGCCGGCGATGCGTTCTACCTGGACGCCCGCATCCTCAAATGGCACCCCCTCGTGAACCTGCTCGGGGTGCCCACGGCATACGAGTTGGATCGCGTTGCGGGGCGCTACAACGACGTCGCGGATGAGCGCACCAAGCCGCATACGGTGTACGCCCTCGCGCGCCCCCAGCACGTGGACCTGTTTTTTCTCGCGCGCCGCCGCTTGCTCGGGCCCCTGGTCGAGGCGGTGTATGGGTCGGCGACCTTCAACCCGGCGACCCAGCCGGTCAGCTACGAGGTACGCGTCGCCATCAGCGGACTCTTGATGCGCTCGGCGACGCCCGCCCCCGTATCCCCGTGACCGACGGCCGACGGGCCTGAGCCTCGTGGCTCGCGCGTTCGATGAGGGGACGCTGGTGCGCCTGGCGTCGGCCTATCAGGCCCGCACCGATTGACACCGCCGCGCGCCAACCGTGGAGTGACCCGTCGCGCACGGGTGAGCACCTCCCGCAGAGCGTCGCCGAGCGCCGCCGGGGCGTCGGTTCCAACCAACTCGTCCCCGCCGGCATCCTAGAGGCGTGCTCGCCCTGGTGACCTGATGGCAGCGGACTCGACCGACCTCGTGCACCGCGCGCAGCAGGGCGACCACGCCGCGTTCGAAGCGCTGTATCGGCACCATGTGGGGCGGGTGTACGCGCTGTGTCTGCGGCTGACCGCCGACGCGGTCGAAGCGGAGGAGCGCACGCAGGACGCCTTCGTCCGGGCGTGGGAGCGCCTCGGGAGCTTCCGCGGCGAGAGCGCCTTCGCCTCGTGGCTCTACCGGCTCACCGTGAACGTCGTCTTTGCCGCGCTGCGCGCGGGCCGGCGCCGGGCGCTCCGGGTCGTCGCGACCGCCGAGCCGGGCGAGCTGGAGCGTCCGGCCGAGGACGCCGGCGGGCCGGCATCCGCCCTCGACCTGGAGGGCGCGGTGGCGCGCTTGCCCCCGGGGGCGCGTGAGGTGTTTGTGCTGCATGACGTGGAGGGATACCGGCACGACGAGATCGCGTACCTCGCCGGGATCGCCGTGGGAACCTCGAAGGCGCAGCTGTTCCGGGCGCGCCGGCTGCTGCGGGAGGCGTTGAATCGATGATGTGCCCCGATTGGGAAGCCCAGCTGAACGCGTACGCCGATGGTACGCTCCCGGCCGCCGAGCGGGCGCGGGTCGACGCGCACCTGGGCCAGTGCGCGGGGTGTCGCGTCGCGCTCACCCAGGTGCGCGCCGTCGTGGCGGGCGCCCAGACCTTGCCACCGAGCATCGCGCCACCGCACGATCTCTGGGCCGGTATCGCCCGACGCATCAGGCAACGGGATGCGAGGGGGCGACGCCTATGGTGGCGCGAGCGGACGTTCTGGGCTGGCGCGCTCGCAGCCGCCGCGACGTTTGCTATCGCGCTCGGCCTGTACCGGCTGACGCTGGCACCATCCGCACCCGCGGCGGGGCAGGGCTGGGTGGCAATCGAAGCCGATTACGAGCACGCGGCTGCGGACCTGGCCAGCACACTCACCGCGGAGCGCGCCCGACTGCGGCCGGAAACGGTGACCCTGGTCGAGCGCAACCTCCGCCTGATCGACGCCGCGATCCGAGAGTCACGCGCCGCCCTGACGCGCGACCCCGGTAACGCGGAGCTCGGCCAGCTAGTCGCGGCCGCCTACAGCCAAAAGGTCGAGCTGCTCCGCTGGGCGACCCGCGTCGCGACGGCGAGCTGAAATGAGGAGGAGCATGCTAAGAGCGATTGCCTGGGTGGCGCTGGCGCCGGCGCTGACGCTCGGCCCGCGCCACGCGTGGGCCCAAGAGCCGGTCGCCGCGGGATGGCGGTTTGATCCCGCCGGCTCGGTCCGCATCATGAATCCCTTCGGGCGCGTCCGCGTGATCGGGTGGGAGGCGGAGAGCCTAACGGTGTCGGGGCGGCTGGGGCGCGGCGCCGGCCGGTTCTACGCTGGCGGGACGGCGCGCGTCCGGAAGCTCGGCGTCGACATCCCCGTCACGACTCAAGACACCACACGCGCGGAGCTCGAGGTGCGGGTCCCGCGGCGCGCCAGCGTGTGGGTGAAGTCGGCAACGGCGGACATCTCGGTCGAAGGGGTGGATGGGCCGCTTGATCTCAACAGCGTGAGCGGCACGATCCACGTGGTCGGCACACCCCAGGACGTGACCGCCGAGACGATGGACGGCGCCGTGGAGGTCGCCGGCGGCACGGGGCGGACACGCGTGAAGACTGTCAGCGGCGCGATCCTCCTGCGCGGGGCGAGCGAGGATCTGGGCGCGTCCACCCTCAGTGGCACGATCGTGGTCCGGGCCGCGTGGTGGCAGCGCGGCGGCACCGGTGTGCAGCGGGGCAAGTTCGAGTCGGTGACGGGCGATATCCGCTTCGACGGCGAGTTGGGGCGGGGTGGGGCGGTGGAGCTCGAGAGCCAGAGCGGCACGATCGCGCTGCGCGTCCCTGCCACCGTGGTCGCCGACTTTGACCTGGTGACGATCGGCGGGGCGATCACCAACACGCTGACGCGGGCGACCCCCGAGCGGCGCCCTGCGGGCGTCGGCCAGGAACTCCGGTTCTCAACCGGCGCGGGGGGCGCCCAAGTCACCGTCCGCAGCTTCAAGGGCCCCATCGTGCTGGAGCCGAAACCGTAGCGCTCAA
>DATBBW010000127.1:0-4966 GCA_036270795.1 Gemmatimonadales bacterium
CATGGCGGGCGCCAGTGCCGCGCAACCGGTTCCGGCCGCCACGGTGACGGCCGTAGCCGCGGGGTGCGACGTGCTGCTCTATCCCGAGGACTTCGCGAGCGTGGTGACGGCCCTGGACCGCGCCGTGGGCGCCGCAATCCCGGTCGCGCGGGCCGAGGACGCGCTCGCACGCTACGCACAGGCCGTGGCGACGTGGGGCGACCATGCCGATCAAGGGGAGCCGGACCTCGCGGCTCATGCGATGTTCGCGGACGGGCTCGCCGACCGCGCGATCCACCTCGTGCGGGGCGACGGGCCGGTACTGCGCGCTCCGCTCGCCGTCTCACTCGTCGACGACGATGTCGGTGGGCCCTACCATGTGGGCCCGCGCGACCTATTTCAGGCGGCGTTACGACAGGCTGGCGTGGCCCTCGGGCGGGACTCGGGACACGGGTCGCGCATCGTTCTCGTCTACGCGGAGCCGCGGTCGTGGAAAGGACGCGCTGATCTCGGTCCCCGCTCGCGGGCCGCGCTCCGGCGCTTGGCCCCGGGGGCCGCGCTGGTCGTGTTGGCCGCCCACCCGCGCCTCGCGGCCGAGATCCCGGGTCCGGCGCCGATCGTGTGCTGCTGGCACGGGCAGCCGCTGATGCAACGGGCGGCGGCCCGGTGGGTCACGGCTCGGATGCCGTGAACGGCCGTCACCGGCCGGTCACTCGCCCCGCGTCGCGAAATAGAGGGCGGCGATGGCCGCCGCGCCGACGAGCACCAGGGCGATCACGCGCCAGCGGCCTTGGCGTGCGGGGACGGGCGGTCGGCTTCCTCGATAGACGGGGACCGGCTCCGTGCTCGTCTCGGGATCGATGAGCGGGTAGACTTGGTAGCCGACAGTCTCGTCGGCGCTAGCGGGGCGCAGGCCCTCGCCGTCGAAGCGCGCGAGAATCACCGTGATGTTGTCGGGACCGCCCCGCTCATTGGCGAGCGCGATGAGCCGGTCGGCCGCGGCCTCCAGCCCAGGCTCGCGCGTCACGATGGCCGCGATCTCCTCCTTCTTCACCTGACCCGAGAGGCCGTCCGAGCAGAGCACGAGGACATCACCTCGCCGAACCTCCTGGTACGTGAGATCCACGCGCACCCGGGCGTCGGGACCGAGTGCCTGGAGGATGATGTTGCGCCGCTCGCTCTTGGCAGCTTCCTCCTCCGTCAGTTCTCCGGCTTCGACCAGGCGCTGCATCAGGGACTGGTCCTTCGTGAGCTGCACGGCTTGGGCGCCGCGGATCAGGTAGGCGCGGCTGTCGCCGACTTGCGTGAGGTAGAAATGGTCGCCGAGCAGACCCACCGCCGTCGTGGTGGTTCCCATCCCGCGCACTTCCGGGTGGGCTTTCGCGTAGGAGTGAATGTGGCCGTTCGCGACCTCCACCGCCTCCTTGAGTCGGTAGGCGAAGCGTTGCGGGGTCGGCTCGGGCTCGTCACCCCAGACGCGGACCATCTGTTGATAGATCGTCTCTGCGGCCATTGCGCTGGCGACCTCGCCCGCGGCCGCCCCGCCCATGCCATCCGCCACGACGAATAACGAGCCGCGCTCGCCCACATCGTGGGTGCGTATGTCAGGGAGCAACGAGGCCGATGGCCGCGTCAGATCCGCGACGAGGAAGCGGTCCTCGTTGTGGTCGCGCGTCTTACCTAGGTCCGTCTTGGCGAAGGCCTCGACTTTGATCGGTTTAACCGCGCGGCCGAACATGCTACGTGCCGCGCCCGCCGCGCCGGGCCGCGGGAGCGCGGTGGGTCGGGCGGACCCGCTTGTCGTCGGGAGACGCGGTGGCCCGGAGGGGAGAGCGCGTCACGTCGGGATCTCGAGCCGGAACAGCTTGTCGCCGACGAGCACGCGCGAGGTGTGATGGAGCGGCACGCCCCCCCGGACGGCGATCGCAACGCCGTTGCGGCTGCTCTCGTCGACAGCGGGAGCCCTCGGGGGGACGGCGACCCGGGCGCTCGGCGCGGCTCCTCCTCCGCCTGCCGACGCCGTCCCGGCCAGTCGGCCCGTGGCCTCGCCCAACGGCTTGCCGCAGTCCATGCAGAACTGCGCGCCGGGATCGTTAGCGCGACCGCAGGAGACGCACGCGGTCACTGGCGGAGATGCTCCACAGGGCCCCCAAGTTACGGCCTGCCAATCCATTCGGCAAATTGACGGGCCGAAACCGGCGATGCTACCTTGCGCGCCTGTGCCACCACTCGGCGCACCCCCCGAGCCACGGCGCGCGACGCTCGCGCGGCCGCGATGACGCGGCTCCGCGTCCTCTGGCTCTGGCTTGTGCCTTGCCTTGTCGCGGGGCGTGTGGCGGCGCAACTCGATCCGTCGGGCAGTTGGCGCACCCTCCACACGCCGCATTTCCGCATCCATTTCCGGCCGTCGTACCGCGCCGTGGCGCTCACCGAAGCCAAGGAAGCAGAGCGGGCCTACACCCTGCTCGCCACCGAGCTGCACCCGCCGCGGGGCATCGTGGATCTCACGCTCGCCGACGACGGCGACGTCGCGAACGGACTGACGACCGTGTTTCCTTCCAACCGGATCACGGTCTTTCTCGCGCCCCCGGCGGCGGATCCCGTACTGCAGCAGTACGACAGCTGGCTCCGGCTGGTCACCCAGCACGAGCTGACGCATGTGTTTCACCTGGATCGCTCGAAGAGCTTCTGGGGCCTTGCGCAGCACGTGTTCGGTCGCGCCCCGGGGTTGTTCCCTAACCTCTATCAGCCGAGCTGGGTCACCGAGGGGCTCGCCACCTACTACGAATCGAAGTTCACACACGGCGGGCGGGTGCGGGGCAGCTTCCATACGCAGGTGCTCGCTGCCGACCACGCCGAATCGGCGTCGCGCTCACCGTGGGACGCGCTGCTCTTCACGCGCTGGGCGGATGGGCTCGTGCCCTATGCCTACGGCAGCCGATTCTTCGCGCACCTCGCCGCGATCGGGGGGGACTCGGTCGTGCCCCGGTTCGTCGAGGCCACGGCGGCGCAGCTCATCCCCTATCGCATCGGGCGCCAGATCGGCCGCGCCGCCCCCGGGCATTCCCTGGCCGCCGACTGGTCACCCGGGACCGAGCCGCCGTCCGGGCCGGGCGCACCGGCGGCGGGGATGCGGATCGTCGACAGCGCGCTCCGCACGGAGCCGGTCCCGCGCGTCTCGTCCGACGGCCGGCGCGTCGCGTACGTGTGGGATGACGGTCAAGGGGCGCGCGAGCTGCGCGTGATCGACGCCACCACGTTCGCCCGCGTCGCGAGCCACGCCGTGAACGCCGGATTGACTTACGATTGGCTGGGCGACACGCTGGTGGTTGCGCAGCTCGATTTCACCTCGCGCTGGCGCGTGCGGAGCGATCTGTACCGCTGGCTCCCGGGCGCGTGGTGGCGCCGCGTGACCCACGACGCCCGGGTGGGCGAGCCCGCGGCAGGGGCAGGGCGGTTGGTGACGATCGTGCTCGAGCCGGCTGCAAATCGGCCGAGCGTGCCCGTCCCGCCCGGCCCCACCGATGCCACGTGGGGGGAGGTGGTGCCGTCGCCCGACGGGCGGTGGTTCGCCGGGACCCGCAACGCCGCTGGCGCCTGGGCGCTCGTGCGCTGGTCTGCGGATGCGGCGGGGGCGGGACGCGCGGCGCGGGTGCTCGTCCAGTCGCGTGGGGTGATCGCCGACCCGGTGTGGACCTCCCAGGGCGAACTGTGGTTTGTCGCCGACCCGACCGGGTTTCCGCAGGTGTACCGCTGGGACGATGGAGTGGGCGCCCATGCGCTCACCGCCGAGCCCCTGGGCGCGCGCGCCCCTGCTCCCCTCGCGGACGGCACGCTCTTCTACGCGACCCTCACAGCCCAGGGCTGGGAGCTGCGCCACGCCCCCCCGCTGCTCGCCGACGCACGCACCGGCCCGGGCGTCGAGTTCCCCGTGCCCCTGCCGTTCGATTCGGCGCCCGCCGTGCCCACGCGCGAGACTGGATACGCCGGCTGGCCGTCGCTGCGGCCGCACTTCTGGTTGCCTTTTTTCCGGAACGCGGGCCCGAGCGGGCGGTTCGGGGGCGTTGTGACGGCAGGCACGGACGCGCTCAACCGCTTCACCTATGCCGCCGACTTGTTCCTCGCGCCGCGTCCGCTGCGCCTCGCGGGCGACCTCACGCTCATTGTCGACGCCCTCGGCAATCCGACGATCGACCTCGCGGCGTCGAGCACCTGGTTCGACCTGGCGCTGCCGGCCGGGGTCCCCGTCACCTTGTCCGAGCTCCACCAAACCGCCGCCCTCGGCGCGTCGTTCGTGACGCGTCGCTGGCGGAGCGCCGCGAGCCTGCGGATCGCCGCGGAAGCGGAGCGGTTCCACTACCACGCAATCCCCGAGAGTTCGCTGGCGGCCATCTGCTCCGGCTGTGGCGCGCTGGACATGGTCGGCGGCTCGCTGACCGTCGCGCTGTCGCGTCTCGTAGCCGGCGCGTTGTCGCCGTCGCCCGAAAACGGGTTCGTCTGGTCCGCGACGTACCGGGGACGGGTCGCCGTCGGGAGCGTGGGCTGGTCCCATGAGCTGCGCTCCCAGCTCGCGCTTTACGCCCGCGTGCCCGGCGTGGACGGCTTCGCCCACGATGTGGTCGCCGTACGGCTCGCGGCCGGCGCCACCAGTGGGCCGCTCGGTCCGCTGTACCGGGTGGGTGGCGTCTCGCTGGGGAGCGTGGCGCTCACCTACGGGCAAACGCTCGGCGTCACGCGGCTCTTCCCGATCCGCGGGTATCGCAGCGGCGAGCTCGTCGGTTCGCGCGCCGCCACGGGCACGCTGGAGTACCGGCTGCCGCTCGCCCTCGTGGGGCGCGCGCTCGGCCACCTGCCGCTCGGCGCCGACAAGCTGTGGCTCAACGCCTTCGCCGACGCGGGCGACGCGTGGGGCCCCGCGACGTCGCCCCAACTCACCCGGCTGCGCTCGGGCGGACTCGAGCTGGGGGCGGACGTGGCGGTGAACTAC
>DATBBW010000128.1:0-2700 GCA_036270795.1 Gemmatimonadales bacterium
CCGAGCCGGCAGGCCGCGAGCAGACTGCCCTGCCGCGTGGCGAGCGTCGAAACCGCGGCCAGGTGGTCCGGCTCGAACGCGTGGCGGAAGCCGAGCAGCAGACCGAGGCCCGCGAGGGCGGGGAGGCTCACGTGCATGAGGCCGCAATGTAGCACACTCCCGAGCGTGTCTCGCGGGCTCAGGGAGGGGGTGCGGGCGGCGCTAAGTGAGGCCGGGCCAGCGGATTGTCCCGGTCACGGCCGCCGGCCTGGCCGCGCCCTTGCCGCGCGCGCGCCCGCTACAACCTTTCAGGCGTAAGCTCTATCCAATTCGGCACATGGAGCTCACCACTCCTGGGGTGGCGACCCTGCGCAGAGATCCGGACCAGACGGCGAGGGATGCGGAAACAGCCGACGCGGCGCTCGCCGCCTCCGGCGACGGTCGGGCTTTCGAGCGGCTGTACCGCGCCCACGTGGCCCGGATCCACAGCCTCGTGCGCCGGATGACGGATCCGGATCACGCGGACGACATCACGCAGGACGTGTTCGTCCGCGCCTGGAACAAGCTCGCGACGTTTCGCGGCGACGCGGCGTTCGGGACGTGGCTCCACCGGCTGGCGGTGAATGTGATCCTGGCGCGTCGCACCGCGCTCGGGACCGAGCGGGGCCGCTACGCGGACGCGGAGGACGCGCTGGACGCGGTGCCGAGCCGGCCGGGAGCGACGCTCGAGCTGTCGCTCGATTTCGAGGAGGCGATCGGCCGGCTGCCCCACGGCGCACGACAGGTGTTCGTGCTGCACGACATCGAGGGCTATCGGCACGAGGAGATCGCGGAGATGTTGGGAATCGTACCGGGGACATCGAAATCGCAGTTGCATCACGCGCGCATGGCGCTGCGCCAGCACCTCGAGCGCTGAAGGAGGGGCACGATGACTGACCAGTGGATCGATCGCCTGAGCGAATACCTCGATGGCGAGTTGGACCGCGCCACGCGCGGGGCGCTGGAGGCGCACCTCGCGTCCTGCGCGGCCTGCCGCGCGACGCTGGACGAGTTGCTCGACGTGGTGGACCACGCACTGGCGCTCGACGACCGGCCACCCACCGTGGATCTGTGGCCCCGGGTGGCGGCGCAGATCGGCCGGGCGCCCGCGGCGCCGGCGGTGGTAGACCTTGCGGCCCGGCGGGCGCGGCGCCGCTTCGCCTTCACGGTGCCGCAGCTCGTCGCGGCCGCCGCGGTCCTGGTGCTCATCTCCGGTGGCACGGTGTGGTTCGGCGGTCGCACGGGCGCGCCCGGGCCGGTGGCGACGACGCCCGCACCGGACGAGGAGCCGCCACCGCTCGTCGTCAACACGGGCAACCAGCCCCTGGACGCGCATTACGCGGCGCAAGTCGCCGACTTGGAGCGCGCGCTCCAGCGCGGCCGCGGCCGGCTCGACACCACGACCGTGCGCGTGATTGAGAAGAATCTCGGGATCATCGACCGGGCGATTCGCGAGGCGCAGAGCGCGCTGGCAGCGGATCCGGCGAACTCATATCTGCACCTGCACCTTGCCCAAGAGATGCGGCGCAAACTGGAGCTCCTGCGGCAGGCGGCGACCATCGCCGCGGCGCGGAGCTAGGAGGTTTCAGCGGCATGCTCACGACGCTCACGACCCTGACGGCCCTCGCGCTCGCCCCGCTCCAAGAGACCGATACCACCGTCGCGGTGCAGACGGGCACGCGGCTCGAGGTCAGCAACTTCGGGGGCGAGATCGCCGTCAAGACGTGGAGCAAGAGCGCCGTGCGCGTCGAGGCGAGTCACTCGAGCCGCGAGCACGTCGTCGTCGACGTGACCGACCGCGCCGTCCATGTGAAGTCCGAGGGGCGGCGCGGCCCCGCCATGGTCGACTACCAGATCACCGTGCCGCCCTGGATGGCCCTGAGCCTCTCGGGCGTGTACACCGATATCAAGGTGGACGGCGCCCAGAACGAGGTGGCGGCCGAGACGGTCCAGGGCGAGGTGACGGTGGTGGGCGGGTCCGGCACCGTATCGCTCAAGTCGGTGGAGGGCACGGTGACACTCGAGAAGGCGCGCGGCCGTATTGCCCTCTCGACGGTGAACGAGGAGATCAAGGCGACCGACATCGCGGGGGACGTGTCCGCGGAGACCGTGAACGGCGACATCACGCTGGCGCAGATCGAATCCGGCAATACGGAAGCCAGCACCGTCAACGGCGATGTCACCTACGAGGGCAGCATCAAGGACGGCGGCCGCTATCGCTTCTCGACGCACGACGGCGATCTGCGGATCTCGGTTCCGGAGCAGGCCAACGTGTCGGTGTCGGTCTCGACGTTCAACGGCGATTTCACCCCCTGCTTCCCCATCAAGCTCACGGGGAAGACGAAGCACCGCTTCAGCTTCACGATCGGTTCGGGCAGCGCCCGGCTCGAGCTGGAGTCGTTCGATGGCGACATCAGGCTATGCCGTCCCGGGCAAGTGCTGCGAGAGAAGCACAACGACAAGGGCAGAGACCACCGCGACCGAGACCACGACGAGGACAACGAGCCATGACCACGCGCATCCCGCTGTTCCCGCTGATCGCCGCCGCCGGGTTGATGGTGCCGGCCGCGACCGCCGCGGCGCAGAACGCGTTCCATTGGAAGGGCACGCTCGCCCCCGGCAAGACGATCGAGAGCCGGGGCGTGAACGGCGACGTGACCGCCACGGCCGGCTCGGGCCAGG
>DATBBW010000129.1:0-20707 GCA_036270795.1 Gemmatimonadales bacterium
GGCGCATCGCCTGCCGCGCCCCCGCGCCGTCGGGCGCGGGGGCCGTGATGTGGTAGGCGTCGGCGGTCATCCCGTAGCCCACAACCTCGGCGTAGATCTTCGCCCCGCGCCGCTCGGCGTGGTCCCAGGCCTCGAGGATCAGCGCGGCCGCCCCGTCGCCCATCACGAAGCCGTCGCGGTCCTTATCGAACGGGCGGCTGGCCGTCGCCGGGTCGTCGTTACGCTCGGACAGCGCCTTCATGTTGGCGAAGCTCGCCACGGCGAGTGGCGTGATCGCGGCTTCCGCGCCGCCGGCGATCATGATGTCGGCCTCGTTGTTGCGGATCAGCGCGACGGCGTCGGCGACGGCCTGCGCGGACGATGCGCAGGCGGACACCGTGCAGTAATTCGGCCCGCGCGCCCCGTAGCGCATCGACAACAGCGCGGCGGCGACGTTCGGCATGTACATCGGGACGAAAAACGGTGAGACGCGACTCGGCCCCTTCTCGAACAGCGCGCGACAGTTCTCCTCGAACGTCTGGAGCCCGCCGGTGCCCGTCCCCACGATCGCGCCCACCCGCGCCAGGTCCACCTGGGCCCAGTTGTTGGCGAGACACGCATCGGTCACGGCCTGGTCCCCCGCCCCGATGGCGTACTGCGCGAACAGGTCGTAGCGGCGCATCTCCTTCTTGTCGAGGTACTGCGCCGCGTCGAACCCCTTCACCTCGCAGGCGAACTTGACCGGGCTCTGGGCCGGGTCGAAGCGCGTGATCGGGCCGGCCCCGGACCGCCCGGCGAGAAGCCCCTCCCACGTGCTCTGCACGGTGTTGCCCAAGGGCGTCACCATCCCGAGCCCCGTGATCGCGACCCGCCGCCGCATCAGCCTATTTCCCCATCTTCTCGTGGAGGTACTGGAGCGCCTGCCCCACGGTGCGCAGTTTCTCGGCCTCCTCGTCGGGAATATCGATGTCGAATTCCTTCTCGAAGGCCATCACCAGCTCGACCGTGTCGAGGCTGTCCGCACCCAGATCCTCCATGAAGCTCGCGTCGGACGTGAGCTTCTCACGCTCGACCCCCAGCTCTTCGACGATGATGTCTTTCACTTTCTCTTCGAGCTGCTTCATGTCCATTGCCATGGTAGCCCTCAATGGAGGAGTGGGGAAACGGTCACAGTACCATCCCGCCGTCCACGACCAGCACCTGACCCGTAATGTAGCTCGCGAAGTCGGAGGCGAGAAAGAGCACGGCGGAGGCGACATCCGTGGCTTGCCCGAGCCGGCCCAGCGGAATGGCCCGGATCAAGGCCTGGCGCGCATCGCCATGGATGGTGCTCGTCAGCTCCGTATCGATAAACCCCGGCGCCACCGCGTTCACGAGCACGTTGCGCGAGGCGAGCTCCTTCGACACCGACTTCGTGAACCCGATCAGGCCCGCCTTGGACGCCGTGTAGTTCGACTGGCCCTTGTTGCCGGAAATGCCGACCACGCTCGTGATGTTGATGACCCGGCCCCAGCGCCGCTTGATCATCCCCCGGGCGGCGTGCTTGGTGACGAGGAACGCGCCCTTCAGGTTCGTGTCGAGCACGGTGCTCCAGTCGGCCTCGCTCAGCCGGAACAAGAGGTTGTCGCGGGTCGTGCCGGCGTTGTTCACGAGGATGTCGACCTGGCCGAACGCCTGCTCCACCCCGCCGACCACCGTCTCGACCTGCGCCGCGTCCGCGACGTCGCAGGAAAATCCCCGCGACCCGCCGTCTCCGAGCGTGCGGGCCGCCGCTTCGGCCTTGGCGCCGTCGCGCCCCAGGATCGCCACGCGTGCCCCGGCGCCCGCGAGCGCCTGCGCGATTGAGTAGCCGATCCCCCGACTGCCGCCCGTGACCAGCGCCACCTTGCCCGCCAGCTCGATCTTCACGCCGCTTCCAAGAACCGCGCCACCTCGTCCGCCGTTCCCAGACTCACGACACTGGCCCCGGGCGCGATCCGCTTCAGGAGCCCGGCGAGCACCGTCCCGGGGCCGACTTCGAGGAAGCGCGCGCCGGGGCCGGCCAGGTCGGCGGCGCGCTGCATCGACGCCACCCAGCGCACCGGCGCCGTCAGCTGGTCGGCGAGCAGCCGGCGGGCCCGCGCGGCCGCGCGCACCGGCTCGGCGGTGGCGTTGGCGATCACGGGGAACGCGGGGTCGGCGAACTGCGCCTGCTCGAGCGCGAGCGTGAGCGCCTGCGCGGCGGGAGCCATGAGCGGGGAGTGAAACGCGCCGCTGACCTTGAGCGGGATCACGCGCTTGGCACCCCGCGCCCGGCAGCGCTCCCCCGCCGCGGCCACGGCGGCGGGATCTCCCGAGATGACCGTCTGGTCGGGCGCATTCAGGTTCGCCGCCACCACCACCGCGCCAGCCTGCGACGCTTCGCGACACGCCGCCTCCACCTCCGCCGTGGCGAGGCCGACGACCGCCGCCATCGTGCCGGGCCGGGCCGTGCCCGCGTCCTGCATCAGCGCGCCCCGCCGGCGCACCAGGCGGGCCGCCTCGGTCGGCGCGAGCGCGCCGGCGAGCACGTAGGCCGAGTACTCGCCGAGCGAGTGTCCCGCGGCGGCGACCGCGGCGCCGTCCACCGTCGCGCCCACGGCGGCGAACACCGCGAGGCTATGGGCGAGAATCGCCGGTTGCGCGTTCTGCGTGGCGGTGAGCTCCGGCTCCGGCCCCGCGAACATCAGGCGGCTCAGCCCGAAGCCGAGGCTCGTGTCGATCGCCTCGAGCGCCTCCCGCGCCGCCGGGAACCGCGCGGCGAGGTCTTTGCCCATCCCGACTTTTTGGGCGCCCTGCCCGGGGCAGAGCCACACCGTCTTTACCACTGCACCACCATGCTCGCCCACGTGAAGCCGGCGCCGAACGCGCAGAACATCACCTTCATGCCCGGGGTGAGCCGCCCGCACCGCACCGCTTCATCGAGCGCGATCGCCACCGACGCCGCCGACGTGTTCCCGAAGCGGTCCACGTTGATGTACACCTTGTCCATGGGCAGCCCGGCATGCTTGGCGGTGGCCTCGATGATCCGGATGTTGGCTTGGTGCGGGATCAGGAGATCGATGTCGGCCGCCGTCAGCCCGGCGCGCGCCAGCGCCTGGTCGCAGGCGTCGGCCATCGACAGCACCGCCGCCTTGAACACCTCGCGGCCCGCCATCTTGATGTAGTAGGAGTGGTCCGTGAGGAGCGCCGCGTCCGGCGGATGGGCGGCGCCGCCGCCGGGGCGGTACAACAACTCGGCGAGCGTGCCGTCCGACTTCAAGTACCCCGACAGGATCCCGCGGCCGCGCGTGCTCTTGCGCACGATCGTCGCCCCGGCCCCGTCCCCGAACAGCACCGCGGTCGTGCGGTCGCTCCAGTCCATGATGCTCGTGAGCTTCTCGGACGCCACGACCAGCACGCGCTCGGCCTGCTCCGCCGCGACCATGCCCTCCGCCACGCTGAGCGCGTACAGGAAGCCGGTGCAGGCGGCCTGCACGTCGAACGCGGCGGCGTTCGTGGCGCCGAGCTGGGCCTGGAGATCACACGCTTGCGAGGGGAGGAGGCGGTCAGGGGAGCAGGTCGCGACGACGAGCGCATCGAGGTCGAGCGGCGTCAACCCCGTGGCCGCGAGCACCTGCACCGCCGCGGCCTTCGCCATGCACGCGTTCGATTCGTCGGGGCCCGCCACGCGGCGCTCGCGGATCCCGGTGCGCTCGCGGATCCATTGATCGGACGTGTCGAGCGTGGCCGAGAACTCGTCGTTCGTCATGACGCGCCGCGGCAGATAACAGCCCGTCCCCCACAACTCGGCGATGGGCCGCTTCACCGGGCCGCGCCCTCGGCGAATTCCGCGTCGATGTCCTGGTCTAGGTGGCTCTCGACCATCTGCACGGCGACGCGCACGGCGTTCCGGATGGCGCGCCCGGGCGACGCGCCATGGCAGATGATCGCCACCCCCTTGACCCCCAAGAGCGGCGCGCCCCCGTATTCGGAGTAGTCCAGGAACTTGAAGAGCTGCGTTGCCTCGGGGCGGTCGAGCACATCGGGGAACGCGCGCTGGATCAGCCCGGCGAACATCCGGCCCGCCGATTCGTAGAACTTGAGGATCGCGTTGCCCACGAAGCCGTCGCACACGACCACGTCGATCCGGCCCTTCTTCCCCTCCCCCGCGAGGATGTCGCGGCCCTCGACGTTGCCGACGTAGCGGAGGCTCGTGACCTGCTTCAAGAGCTGGTGCGCCTCTTTCACTACCGCGTTCCCCTTCTCGTCCTCCTCGCCGATGTTCAACAGGCCGACCCCGGGGTCGGGCCGGCCCAGGACATCGCGCACGTACACGGAGCCCAAGTGGGCGAATCCGACCAGCTCCCGCGCATCGCAGTCCACGGTGGCCCCGGAGTCGAGCACCACCACCGGGTGCCCGGCCGTCGGAAACAACGTCGCGATGGCCGCCCGCTGCACCCCCTGGTGCAGCCGCAGCATCAGGGTCGCCGCCGCCATCACCGCCCCGGTGTTGCCAGCCGAGATGAAGGCGTCCGAGCGCCCCGCCTTCTGAAGTCCGAGCCCGACGGCGATGGACGAGCGCGGCTTGCTCTTGATCGCGGCGAGCGGCTTCTCCCCCATCCCCACCACTTCCGGCGCCTCGACGAGCTCGAGCCGCTGGCGATCGCCGGCGCCCTGCGCCTTCAGGGCCGCTTCGATGTCGCCGGTCCGCCCCACGAGCTGGAGCGTGAAGCTGGGCGGCAACTCGCGCAGCGCTTGGAGGGCCCCTTCCACTTCGGCATGCGGGGCGTTGTCGCCCCCCATCGCGTCCAGGGCGATCCGGATCACTTCAGGCGTCCTCGACCGCGACCCGCTGCTCACCCTTGTAATAGCCGCACGTCGGGCACACCCGGTGCGGGCGCTTCTGGTCGCCGCACTTGGGACACGGCTGGAGTGCGATGGGCGCCGCCTTGTAGTGGGTGCGACGGGCGCGCTTCTTCCGCTTGGAGGTCCTGCGCTTCGGTACCGCCATGATCGTCCTTGGTCAGTGGTGGAGCTTGTCTTTCAACGCGGCGAGCGCCGGCCGGCGCCCCGGGTCGGGCGCCGGGGGGCAACCGCAGGGGCCCGCGTTCAGGTCCCGCCCACAGTGCGGACACAGCCCCCGGCACTCCTCCCGGCACACGATCCAGCTGGGGGCGGCGAGCGCCAACTCCTCACGCACCGCGGGCCGGAGGTCGATTTCGATGGCCGCGGGGTCGACGCTATAGGAGTTCGGGTCCTCCAGGGCGTCCGGGTCCTGCGCGAATAACGCGTCGATCTGGGCGGTAACCGGGACCGTGACGGGTGTGAGACAGCGCCGGCACTCCCCCGCCACCCGGGTCGCGAGCGAGCCGCGCCAGTAGAACCGGCCGGGCCCGGCCGCCTGCAACCGGCCGGCGACCGTCACCGGGTCGGCCAGGACGCATCCGAGGCCCTCGAACAGGGGGTCGTCCCCGGCGAGGTTGGCCCGCGTTTCGACCGGGCCGCGCGCAAGCTCCCGCAGGTCGACCTGTAACATGAGCAACCGAAGCTAAACCCTTGTGGCACTAGGGTCAACCGAGCTGCCGCAGCTCGCCTTCGGAGAAGAAAAACGCCACTTCCCGCGCCGCCGCCGCGGGGGAATCGGAGGCGTGGATGGCGTTGCGCTCCTTAGACTCGGCGTACAGGCGGCGCACCGTCCCGGGCGCGGCCTCGGCCGGGTCGGTCGCACCGATCACCTCGCGCAGATGGGCCACCGCGTTGTCGCGCTCGAGCGCCAGCGCCAGCGCCGGACCGGACGTCATGAAGGTGACGAGCGAGCGATAGAACGGGCGCTCGCGGTGCACCTCGTAGAACGCTTCGGCCTGGGGCCCCGTGAGCTGCACGAGCCGCGCGGCACGTACCGCGAATCCCGCCGCTTCGAGGTGGGCGAGAATCTTCCCGGCGCGACCGGCGCGCACCGCATCCGGCTTGAGGATCGCGAGCGTCAGCATGGCGTGTCCGCGGGCGGAGGGGCGGGTGCGATGAGACGGCGGATCAGGTCGGCCCGGGTGAGAAAGCCGACCACGACGCCCGCCCGTACCACGGGGAAGCGGTCGACATCCTTGGCGTTGATCAGATTGGCCACGTCCGAGAGGGTCTGGTCCTCCGACAGGCACAGCACCGAGCGGGCCATGGCCTCTTTGGCCGGTATCAACCGCGGGTCCGCGGTGCCGCGCTGCAGCTGGGGCCGGGTGAGGGCCCGAAACTCACCACTCTTGGTGCGCTGCAGGAAGTCCGGGATGAGGTAACGCAACAGTTCGCGATGGGTGATCATCCCGAGCAGCTCGCCCGCGGCGTCGACCACGGGCATGGCGCGGATGTCGTGCTCCACCATCAGCCGTGCGATCTCACCCAGCGTTTGCGTGGGCGCCGCGGTGAACGCCTGGGGCGTCATGACATCGCGCACCACGAGCTGGCTCGGCAGGTCGACGGCCTCGAGCGCGGCGAGCGCCATCACCTGGTCCGAGGTCTTCGCGGCGAGCAGCGCCAGCGCCGTGGTCGGGTCGGCGAGAGTGCGGGCGAAGGCGCCCACTACCTGAAGGTACAGGGCCGCCTCGCGCACCGGTGCCACGATGAAGATGACAATCCGTGCGGTGCGGTGCGGATCCTTCTCCCAATGAATCGGCGTGGGCGAGATGCCCACGGCGGCGACGAGCCCGCGCACCGCCTCCGTGCGGAAGTGCGGCAGAAACGCGTGCTCGCCCACGCTCACCATGTCCTCCGGCCAGGTGTGCCGGATGACGGCGTTCAGGCGCTGCGGATCGGCCACGGCGCCGCTCGCGATGAGCCGCTCGGCGAGCCGCTCGGTCGCCTGCTTGACCGTGGTCGCGCTCAGCGGCACGACGACGTGCTCGGGCCGCAGCACATCGCGCAGCTTCACAGGCGCTCCTTGAGGAGCGGCACGACATCCGCAGGGCGCTTCATCACGCCGATGCCGGCCCGCGCGAACGCCGCCATCTTCTCGGCGGCGGTCCCGCTCGACCCGGAGATGATCGCCCCGGCATGGCCCATGCGACGGCCCGGGGGCGCGGTCTGGCCGGCGATGAACCCGACGACCGGTTTCTTGACGGCCTGGGTCACGAACTCGGCGGCCTGCTGCTCGTCGGTCCCCCCGATCTCGCCGATCATCACGACCGCGTCGGTCTCCGGATCGGCCTGGAACGCCGCCAGACAGTGCAGGAAGGTGGTGCCGATCAGCGGGTCTCCCCCGATCCCGATGCAGGTGGACTGGCCGTAGCCCTGGGTCGAGAGTTGGTGCACGATCTCGTAGGTCAGCGTGCCGCTCCGCGACACGACGCCGATCCGCCCGGGACGACAAATCACGCCGGGGATGATCCCGACCTTGGTCTGCGGGGGCGAGATCAGCCCGGGACAGTTCGGGCCGATGAGCCGGGCGCCGCGCTCGTGCAGGTAGGGCAATACGCGCGTCATGTCGAGCACGGGGATCCCCTCGGTGATGCACACGACGAGCCCGATCCCCGCATCCGCCGCCTCGAAGATCGCCGAGGCGGCGAAGGCCGCCGGCACGTAGATCACCGCCGTGTTCGCCTGGGTCTCCTGCACGGCGTCCGCCACCGTGTCGAACACAGGCACCACGCCGTCGAACAGCTGGCCGCCTTTGCCGGGCGTGACGCCCGCCACGACCTTCGTACCGTACGCGATCATCTGCCGCGTGTGGAATGAGCCGTCGCGACCGGTGATCCCCTGCACCAGGAGGCGGGTGCGCTGGTCGACCAAGATGCTCACGCGGCCGCCCCCGTTCCCCCCGCGCGGGCGACGGCCTGGCGCACCGCCTCGTCCATGTCGGTGAGTGCCACGAACCCCGCCTTGGTGAGGATCTGGACCGCGAGCGCTTCGTTCGTGCCGGTGAGGCGGATGACGAGCGGCACGGCGACCCGGAACTGCCGGGTCGCCTCGACGATCCCGTTCGCCACGTCGTCGCCCCGCGTGATCCCGCCGAAGATGTTGAACAGGATCGCCCGCACGTCGGGGTCGGCGGTGATGATCCGGAGCGCGTCCACGACCTTCTGCGGGTTCGAGCTCCCGCCGATGTCGAGGAAGTTGGCGGGGGCGCCCCCGTAATACTTCACGAGATCCATGGTCGCCATCGCAAGCCCCGCCCCGTTCACGCAGCAGCCCACCGAGCCATCGAGCTGGATGAACGTGAGCCCCGCCTGGCGCGCCGCGACCTCCGCGGGCGCCTCGGCCGACGGGTCGCGCAGTGCCGCGATCTCGGGGTGCCGCTCGAGCTCGTTATCGTCGATCACCAGCTTGGCGTCGAGCGCGACGAGCGCCCCGTCCGCCGTCGTAGCGAGCGGATTGATCTCCACCAGCGAGGCCCCGACGGCATAGCACGTGTCATACAGCCGCCGCATGATGTCGGCCGCCGCCCGGGCCGTGGGCAGGTCGCGATACAGCCGCAACGCCAGCCCCAACGCCTGGTGCGGCAACAGCCCATAGCGCGGATCCACCGCCAGCCGCTGGATCTGCTGCGGCGTCTGCGCGGCTACCTCCTCGATGTCGATGCCCCCCGCGGCGCTCACCATCACCACCGGACGCTGCGACGCCCGATCGACGATGATGCCGAGGTAGCTCTCCCGCGCGATCGCCACCGAGGGGGCGATGAGGACCTGATGCACGGTCAGACCCTTGATCGTCATCCCGAGGATCTGTGCCGCCGCGGCCGCCGCCGCGGCCGGGTCCGAGGCGAGCTTGACGCCGCCCGCTTTGCCGCGCCCGCCGGCGTGTACCTGCGCCTTCACGACGACCGGCCGCGCGAAGCGCGCCGCGATCGCGCGGGCCTCGTCCGCGGTGCGCGCGACCTCCCCGGGCGGCACCGGGATACCGTGCTGCGCCAAGATCGCGCGCGCTTGATACTCGTGCAGATTCACGCGTCGTCCTGCGCGATCGTGGTGCCCGCTTCACCGCGCAACGCGCGCGGGCCCTCGGCGAGCGCCGCGATGACGGCGCGCTGCCCGCCGGAGCGGACGAAGGCGGCGGCGGCCTCGACCTTGGGGCGCATGCTGCCCACCCCCAACTCCTTGCCGGCGAGCAGGTGGTCGGCCTGGGCGAGGGGAAGACGGCGCATTGGTTCCGGATGCGCGGTACCGTAGCCGCGGTACACCGCGTCCACGTTAGTGAGGATCAAGAGCACGTCGGCGCCGATCTCGCGGCCCAGCGTGGCCGCGACGCGGTCCTTGTCCGCCACGGCATCAATCCCCTCGAGGCCGAGCCGGGGGTCGGCGTACACGGGCGGCCCCCCACCCCCGCACGCGATGACCACGTGGCCCGCGGCGACGAGGTGGCGGATCATGGGCCCCTCCACGACGGCGATGGGGTTGGGGCTCGGCGCCAGCCGGCGCCACCGTCCCGGCTGCTCCTCCCGCACCGGCACGCCGCGCGCCTGGAGGCGCGCCACGCCGACCCGATCGAGCGCGTGCCCGATCGGCTTCGTCGGGTGATGCAGGTTGGGATCTGTGGCGTCGCACAACGTCTGCGTGATGAGCGTGACCACCTGGCGCTCAACCCCCGCGCGCGCGAGCGCGTTCTGCAGCGATTGCTGGATCATGTATCCCATCCACCCGGCGGTCCCGGCGACCAACACGCCGAGCGGCAGGGGCTCGACCTGGTCGGCGGCGATCTCGTTGCGCGCCAACTCATCGCCCACCTGCGGGCCGTTGCCATGCACCAGCGCGATGTCCCAGCCGTCACGCGCCATGTCCACGATCGACGCCAAACTGGCGCGGGTGTGGCGGAACTGGTTCGCGATCGTGGGCCGCTCGTCCGGCGGGGCCACGGCGTTCCCGCCGAGCGCGACGACGATGGTCCCGGGTTTCACGGCGGCCGAACCTAGCGAGGCTGGCGCGGGGGAGCAAGCGGGCGGCGCCCCACGCCCAGGGCTGCCTTCAGCTCGGCGTAGTAGCGTGCGAACGCCTCCAGGTCGCCCGCGGCGAGGGCGCGATCGGCTTGGGCCGCGAGCCCGCGCGCCGCTTCCCAGCGGGCGGCGAGCGACGTGTCGGCGAGCACGCGGGCCCGGGCCCCGGGCGTCACGAGCGCGCGGAGCGCGGCGCCGCGACCGGGCCCCTGGCCCTGACGCTCGCCCCAGGTGAGAAACAGCGTATCGATCCGCGACGCCGGGCCGCCCGTCGCCGCCTCCGCGAACAGCGCCTCGACGGAAAACACGAGCCCCGCCGTATTCCAGAGGCGCAACCCGCCGGGTGCCGTCTCGCTCGGCGAGCCGACGAGCGCGGGGAGCAGTCGCGTGGCGGGACGGGGACGCCACACGAGAAGCCGCGGCCCGGCGCGCGCTATCACGCCGGCCACGAGGGCCGCCACCTCGCGGTCCGCGGCGGTGAAGCTCTGGGCCGTCCAGAGCCGCGGGGCCGGGGCGGCTGCGGCCCCCCGCTCTCGCTCCTCGGCGAGGCCTGGGGCGACGAGCTGCACGGGATCGTGCGGCTGGGTGAGCCACGCCGTCGAGTCGCCCTCCCACGCCGCCACCAGCCGCGTGGCAATGCGGAACGTGCGGCGTGGATAGGGCAGCGCGGCGCCCAGCCCCGCGGGCAGCGTGGCGGCAGGGCGAATCAGTGGGGCGAGCAGGCGCGCCCACGCGCCGGCGAGCGAGTCGGCTCCGGGCGCCAGGTACAACCGCGTGTCGCCCGTCGCGCCGCTCACGGTCCCGAGGAGGCCGGCCCGCAGGTACCGCACCGCGCCCCCGTCCCACATCACCGCGCGCGTGAGCGGGAAGGCCTGCGCGCTCAAGTAGCCGTACGCGAGCCACCACAGGGCGCCATCCACGATCACCGGGGTGGGATCGTCGAAGCTGGCGAACGGCGCCAGGCGCTCGAGTCGCTCGCGCACGTCGCGGTGCCACAAGAGCACCAACCCATCGGTCTCGGCGCGGGCGAGCGCCGCACTCTGGAGCGACCAGGCGAGCGCCATGCGCCGCCACCAGCCATCGAGCGCGAGCCCGCTGGCGCCGACGCGCGGCCAGGTGTCGGCGGAGGCCACGGCGAAGTCCCGGAACCCGGGCCCGAACCACGTCACCGAGTCGCGCAGCCCGAGCGGCGCAAACACGAGACTGGTATCGCCTTCGACGGCCAGGAAGGGAGGCCCCGCGCGCGCCCCGGCCCCGCGATGCCGCTCGGTCCAGTCGGGGCTCGGCTGCGTATCGGGCTTCGTGGCGACCACCCACGTGACGCGCTCGCCCGCCGGGCGGGAGAGCGCGAGCGCCGCGGCGGCGGGCGTGGCGTGGGCGCCCAGCAACGCGCGCTGCCGCTCGGCGGCGGCGAGCACGCGGGCCGGGTCCCAGATCGGGATCGCGGCCAGGGCCGCCTCGGGGCCGGGAAACGCGGGTGGCGGCTCGGCCTCGGGCGCGACCCCGAAGGCGAGGCTCTCGAACCGGCGCGCGACGAGCGTGAGCGTCGTGTCGGGGGGCGTCGCGGACCCGCCGCGTGATGCTCCGCCCGGGAGCGCTGCCGGCAGCACGAAGTACACCACGAGCGACGCCCCGAGCAGCGTCCCCCAGCTCGCGGCCAAGAGGCGCGTGCGCTCCCGCAACGCCCAGATGAGACTCGCCAGCGCGGTCAGGAGCCCGAGCGCCGTCAGGAACGGCGCCGCCGGGAGTCGGACCGTCCGCGCGCCGTGGGTGAGCGTCCCATGCAAGCCCGCGACCGTCTCGGCCGGATCGAGCAGCGCGCCCCAGGTGAGCGTCAGGGCGATCGCCGCGAGGAGCACACCCACGTGCGCCCGCGCATGCGCGCTCGCCGAGGGCATCCAGCGGCGGAAGCGCAGCGACCCGATGCGGAGATAGAGGAGCGCCACGACCACCGTCGCGGAGAGCCCGGCCCGCAGGGCGAAGCCGCGCAGCCGCTCGGCCCACGGCAGTTGCGTGAGGTAATAGCCCAGGTCGCGATGCAGCAGGGGATCGGTGACGCCGAAGCGCGGCGCGCGGGCAGCGCTCGCCGCCACGAGCCAGGCACCGCGGGTGCCCCAGGCGAGGAGCCCGCCGTACACCAGCCCGCTCACGATCGTCGCCGCCAGCAACAGGCGCGGCGGCACGGCTTCCACGATCTCCAAGTCGCCGAGCCGGCGCGGCAGCTGCACCGAGTCGATCGTGCGGTACACGAGCAGCAGGTTCCCCGTGCCCCAGGCGATCGCGAGGAGCAGGAACATCCCGGACACGAGGCGCGCGAAGTCGCGGGCCACGAGGTAGGCGCTCCCCCCCGGGATGGTCGCCGCCCACGCGCGTTCGGCGGTCTCGAGCGCGACCCAGCGTCCGCCGACCAGCACCGCCACCAAGAGTCCCGCGCCCAACAGGAATGCCCAGCGCCGCCGCGCACGCGTCACGCGCTGGTGCCCTCGGTCGCGAGCCACCGCTCCACTTCGCCGCGATATGCCGCGAGCGCGGCGGGGGTCGCGGCCTCGAACCGCATCACGAGCACCGGCCCCGTGTTGGACGCCCGCAAGAGCCCCCAGCCCTCGGGGAACGTGATCCGCACGCCGTCGAGCGTCACGACGGGATAGCGCGCGCCAAAGTACTGCGCCGCGCGCTCTACCACCGCAAACTTGCGCTCGTCGGGGCACGCCACGCGCAGCTCCGGCGTGGACACCGTGGGGGGCAGATCCGCGAGGAGCCGCGACAAGGGCCCGCCCAGCTCCGCCTGGTAGCGCAGCAGCCGCGCGGCGGCGAACAGGGCGTCGTCGAAGCCGTACCAGTCGCCGCCGAAGAACATGTGCCCGCTCATCTCGCCCGCGAGCGGCGCCCCGAGCTCCTTCATCTTCTGCTTGATGAGGGAATGGCCTGTTTTCCACATGACCGGCCGCAGCCCGACCCGCTCGAGTTCCTGCGGCAGCACCGCCGAGCACTTCACATCGAAGATCACCGCGGCCCCGGGACCCACCCGCCGCGCCAGGTCACGGCCCAGGAGCACGAGCAGCTGATCCCCGAACACCACGCGGCCCTGCTCGTCCACGGCGCCGATGCGGTCCCCGTCGCCGTCGAACGCAATGCCCAGCTCCGCGCCCTCCCGCCCCACGGCCGCCTGGAGGTCGCGCAGATTCTCCGGTACCGTGGGGTCGGGATGATGGTGCGGGAACGTGCCGTCGGACTCGCAGAACAACGCGACGACGTCCGCGCCGAGCTGGCGCAGTGTCTCGACCGCGACGAGGCTCGCGACGCCGTTGCCGCAGTCCACGACCACCCGCACGCGCCGCGGCAGCGGGCCGTTGCGCTCGATGATCGCCGCGCGATAGCGCGGCAAGATCGAGGCGTCCGCCTCGCGCGCGCCGCCGGGCCCGGCGAGCAAGCGACCCGTCGCGATGCGCTCGCGGAGGCGCTGAATGTCCTGGCCGAAGACGGCTTCCCCGCCGAGCGTCAGCTTCAGGCCGTTGAACTCCGGCGGGTTGTGCGACCCGGTGACCTGGATCCCGCCGTTGACCGACAGCACGTGCGTGGCGAAGTACAACGCCGGGGTCGGCAGCTCGCCCACGTCCACGGCGGTGCCGCCCGCCGCCACGATGCCGTCGATCACGGCGCTGGCCAACGCCTTGCCGGAGGGTCGGTTGTCGCGGCCCACCGCGAGCCGGGGCCGCTCCTCCCACGTCTTCCCGCCCCACAGGGAGACGAACGCCTGGCCGATGGCGCGCGCCACCGCGGGCGTCAGCTGGTCGCCCACGGTGCCGCGGATGTCGTATTCGCGAAAGATGGCGGCGGGAACGTTCATGGAGCCCGCCCGCGATCAGCGGCCCGACGCGGGCGGGGCCACGTCCGTCGTCGCGGCTGGGGGCGCGAGCCCAGCGCCACTGGTCCGCGCGATGTCGAGCAGCCGGTTCGGCCGGACGCCCAAGAACACGAGCCCGAGCACCGCGACCGCCACCGCGGCGCCCCCCAGCCGGTCGAGCCGCATCCCGGCGTGCGCCGCGGGGACCGGCGCGGGCTTCATATACATCGCCATGATCACGGGGAGATAGTAGCCCGCCGAAACCACGCTCGTAAGGACGAGCAGGGCGGCGAGCCCGGTCTGGCCCGCCCCGATGGCCGCGACCAGGATGTACCACTTGCCGATGAAGCCGGCCGTGGCCGGGAATCCCAAGAGCGAGAGCATGCACACGGCGAGCGCGGCGGCGAGCCACGGCCGTTCGGCAGCGAGGCCCGCGAGATCGTCGATCAGCACGTCCCGCTCGCCGTCGCGCCCCTTGGCCGCGAGCAGCGCGAAGGCCGCGAGCGTCATCAGCGTGTAGGCGACGAGATAGAACAGGAACGCCGCGGCGCCGAGTGTCGTGCCCGCCGCCACCGCGACGAGGACATAGCCGGCGTGCGCGATGGAGGAGTAGGCGAGCATCCGCTTCACGGCGCGCTGCGCCAGGGCGACCATGTTCCCGCCGATCATCGTCGCTACGGCGAGCCACCACACGATGTGCTGCCAGGCCGGCACGGCCCCGAACGCCTGGCCGAGCACGCGGAACAGCGCCGCGAACGCCGCCGCCTTCACCGCGGTCGCCATGAAGCCCGTCACCGGCGTCGGCGCGCCGTCGTACACATCCGGCGCCCACATATGAAACGGCACGGCGGCGACCTTAAACCCGAACCCGACGAGCAGCAGCCCGAGGCCCATCAAGAGCATGGGGCTCGACTCGAGACCGAGGGAACGGATCTGGAAGCCGATCAGCGTGAGGTTCGTGGTCGCCGTCGCCCCATACACGAGCGCGATGCCGTACAACAAGAAGCCCGAGGCGAACGCACCGAGCAGGAAGTACTTGAGCGCCGCCTCCGCGGAGGCGGGGCTGCGGCGGTTGATGCCCGCCAGCACGTACACACTCACGGACATCAACTCGAGACCCAGGAACACCACGATCAGGTCCGCCCCCCCGGCCATCAGCATCAACCCGAGCGTCGCGAACAGCACCAGCACGTAGTACTCGGGGGCCAGCAACCGCTCGCGCTCGAGATAGCCGAAGGAGACGAGGACCGTCCCCGCGGCGGTCGCGAGGAGCAACCCGTCGACCACGAAGCGGAAGTCGTCGACTGCAATCATCACCGGGATGCCGGCGGCGCGCGCGCTGTGCCACCACAGCCACCAGGCCGCGGCTCCGGCCGCCGCCAGGCCGGCGAGACTCACCCACGCCGCCCGGCGCAGGTCGGCGGCGCTCGTGTGACGCCAGGCCACGACCACGAGCAGCAGGAGAGCGGCCCCGGTGAGCACCAGCTCGGGCGCGAGGCCGAGCAGGAGATCGCTCGCGGTCGAGAGGTCGAGGCTCATGGGGCGGCGGCCCCGGCGGCCCCGCCGGCCCCGGCGCCGCCCGATGGAGCGGGCGGCAGTATCGGGCCGGGCGGCGCCACGCGCACCGTCTGGATGAAGCGCGCGGCGCTCGGCTCCATGCGCCGCAGGATCGGTTGCGGGTAGACGCCGATCCACACGATGCAGGCGATCAACGGCACCAGCACCGCCAGCTCACGCGCCGAGAGATCGGGGAGCTTTTCGTTCTCGCGTTTGTCGAGCGGGTTGTAGAGCACCCGCTGGAGCGCCGGCAAGAGGTACATCGCGGCGATGAGCACGCCGGTGGCCGCGATCGCGGCCGGCACGGGGTAGGTCCGGAACGTGCCCACGAGCACCAGGAACTCCCCGATGAAGCCGTTCGTCGCGGGGAGCCCGATGGAGGAGAGGGACACCACGGTCAGCCCCGCCGCGAACAGCGGTACCACCTTTGCGATGCCGCCGAACGCGTCGAGCAGCCGCGAATGGCGCCGCTCGTACAGCATGCCCACGAGGAAGAACAGCGCGCCGGTCGAGAGCCCGTGGTTGATCATCACCATCAGCGCGCCCTGCACGCTCTGCAGCGTGAGCGCCCAGATGCCGAGCACCACGAAGCCGAGGTGCGCGACCGACGAATAGGCGATCAGCTTCTTGAAGTCCGGCTGCACCATCGCGACCAACCCGCCGTATACGATCCCGACGAGCGCGAGCGCGACGATGGCGGTCTGGACCGCCGGGGCGAGCCCGGCCTGGGGGAAGAACGGCAGCGCGAACCGGAGGAACCCGTACGTGCCCATCTTCAACAGGATCCCGGCGAGCAGCACCGATCCCGCCGTCGGCGCCTCGACGTGCGCGTCCGGCAGCCAGGTATGGAACGGGACCATCGGCACCTTGATGGCGAACGCCAGGAAGAAGGCGCCGAACAGCCAGAAGGCGACCGGCCCGAGCCCCCCCGCGTGCATCAGCAGGTAGTCGTAGGAAAACGAGTACACGCCCGTGCGGCGGCCTTCGAGCATCACCAGCGCGAGGATCGCGACCAGCATCAGGAGCGACCCGAAGAACGTGTAGATGAAGAACTTGATCGCCGCGTACAGACGGTTCTCGCCGCCCCACACCCCGATGATGAAGTACATCGGGATCAGCATGACTTCCCACATCACGTAGAACAGGAACAAGTCGAGCGCCACGAACACGCCGAGCATGCCGGCCGTGAGCACGAGCAGCAGGGCATAGAACGCCCGCTCGTGCGTCGTGATGTAGCGGTAGCTCCCGAGCACCGTGAGGGGCACGAGGAACGTCGTGAGCAGGACCATGAACAGGGAAATCCCGTCGACGCCCACCGTGTAGCGGATCCCCCAGCCGGAGATCCACGGCACGTCGAGCAGGAACTGCATCCCGCCCGCGGGCGCGAAGGTCCACCACAACGGGACCGCCATCGCGAACTCGACGAGACTGGCGACCAGCGCGACGTGCTTCGCCCACCGGGTCGGCAGGAGGAGCACGACGCCCCCCGCGAGGAGCGGCCAGACGAGCAACGCGGTGAGCACCAGGTCGCGGTACATGGGCTACCGCACCGCCGCGCCGAGCACGGCGAGCACGCCGAGCACGAACACCACCACGTACACGCCCACCTCGCCCGTCTCGAGCCGGCTGCCCGCCCAGCCGATCGCGCGCGACACCGCGGCGGTGCCGTTCACGAGCAGGCCGTCCAGGAGACGGACGTCAATCACCTTCCACAGCAGCTCGCGCGACAGCCACATGACGGGGCGTACGATGACGGCGTCGTACAGCTCGTCGACATACCACTTCTTCCAGAGGACGCGGCCCAGACCGGTTTCGGGCGGCGCGAGGCGCGCCGGCACGAGCGCCTCCGGATGGAGGAAGCGCAGCGCGGTGAGGATCCCGGTCGCCGCCACCGCCACGGCGCCCGCCACCAGCGCCCATTGCGCCGCGCGCGGCAGCTCGATGGCCGGGTGCAGGCGCTGGGCAACCGCGAGGACGGGGGCGAGCCACCGCTCCAAGAGGGCGCCGCCGCCCAACAGCCGGGGCAGGTTGAGCGCCCCGGCGAGGACCGTCAGGGCGCCGAGCACCACCAGCGGCCCGGTCATGATCTGCGGGGCTTCGCGGAGCAGCGCCTGCTCGCGTTCCCCGGTCCGGTTCGGGCCGTGGAAGGTGTAGAGCATCAGCCGGGTCATGTAGAACGCCGTGAGCAGGGCCGCCGCCATCCCCAGGGCCCAGAACAAGTACCACACCGGCCGGACCGTCGCCTCGGCGAAGGCCGCGCCCAGGATCTCGTCTTTGGAAAAGAAGCCCGAGAGCGGCGGGATCCCGGCGAGCGCCAGCGTCGCGATCCACATGAGGGTCGCCGTCCACGGCAGGTGGCGGGCGAGCCCGCCCATGTTGCGCATGTCCTGCGCGTCGTCGTGCGTGTGTGTGGCGTGGTACGCCTGGTGCATCGCGTGAATCACGCTGCCCGCGCCGAGGAAGAGCAGCGCCTTGAAGCAGGCGTGCGTCGCGAGGTGAAAGATCCCCCCGGCGTAGGCGCCCGTGCCCACGCCGAGAAACATGTAGCCGAGCTGCGACACGGTGGAATACGCGAGCACGCGCTTGATGTCCCATTGCTTGAGCGCGATCGTCGCCGCGAACAGCGCCGTCACGGCCCCGATGCCGGCGACGGTGGCGCTCGCCACGGGTGCGAGCGCGAACAACACGTTGCAGCGCGCGACGAGGTAGACGCCGGCCGTCACCATCGTCGCGGCGTGGATCAATGCCGAGACGGGTGTCGGCCCCTGCATCGCGTCGGGAAGCCAGGTGTACAGCGGGATTTGCGCGGACTTGCCGGCGCACCCCAGGAACAAGAGCAACGCCGCGGCGGTGACCGCCGCCCCGCCCGCCGGGAAAGCGCCCGGCGCTTGCGCGAACACCCGGGTGAAGTCGAGCGAGCCCGTCTGCTGAAAGATCACGAGCATCGCCAAGAGGAACCCGACGTCCCCGATGCGATTGACGATGAACGCCTTCTTGCCCGCGTCCGCGTTGATCTTTTCGTTGAACCAGAAGCCGATCAACAGATAGGAGCACAGCCCCACCCCTTCCCAGCCGACGAACATCACCGGGAAGCTCGCGCCGAGCACGAGGAGCAGCATGAAGAAGACGAACAGGTTCAAGTACGCGAAGTAGCGGGCGTACCCGGGATCGTCGTGCATGTAGCCGACGCTGAAGATGTGGATCAGCGTGCCGACGCCGGTCACGACCAGGATCATCACCGCGGACAGTGGGTCGAGCTGGAGCGCCAAGTCCACGTGCAGCTCGCCCACCGACAGCCACTCCCAGGCGCGGACCACGAGCGGGGCCGGGTCGTGGAGCCGCGCGAAGGCGACCACGGCCGCGCCGGCGGCGCCGGCGGCCAGGACCAGCACGCCCACCCCGATCACCGACACCGTGCGCGTGGCCCGCGGGCGCACCAGTGCGAGGACGCCGTTCAGCAGGAAGCCCGCGAGCGGTACGGCCGGCACGAGCCAGAGCACGGTGGGGAGCGCGCCGGGCATCAGCCCTTCAGCAGGTTGATGTTCTGAAGATTGACCGTCTGGCGGTGCCGGTAGATCGCGAAAATGATGGCGAGGCCGACCGCCGCCTCGGCGGCCGCGACCGCCATGACGAAGAAGACGAACACCTGCCCCGACACGCCGAGCCGTTGTGCCAGCGCCACGAAGGTGAGGTTCACCGCGTTGAGCATCAGCTCGACGCACATGAAGATGATGATCGCGTTGCGCCGCACGAGCACGCCGGCGACGCCCAGCGTGAACAGCACCGCGGACACGAGCAGCGCCGGTTGCAGGAGCATCACAGCCGCCGCTTGGCCAAGACGACGGCGCCCACGATCGCGGCCAGCAACAGGAGGCTCGTGATCTCGAACGGGACGAGATAGGCGTCGAACAGCGGGCGCGCCACGCTCGCCACCATCCCCTGCTCTGCCGCCGCGCGGGCCACCGTGCCCGGCGGCAAGGCGATCGCCGCGGGCGGGCCCGCCGTCCGCAGCACGCCGAGTTGGAAGAACAGCCCGACCGCGAGGAGCACGCCCACCGCGAGCCCGACCGGTCCCTTGATGTCCGTGGGCCCCGGATGGGCCAAGTCGAGCAGCATGATGACAAACAGGAACAGCACCATGATGGCGCCGGCGTACACGAGCACCTGCAACACGGCGATGAACTGCGCGTCGAGCAAGACGAACAGGGCGGCCAGCGCGAACAGGGTCATGACGAGCCACAGCGCGCTCGCGACGGGGTTCAACCGCGTGATGCACAGCAGGGCGCTCGCGATGGCGAGGCCGCCGAACACCCAGAAGATGATCAGCGACCCGGCCACGGCTTACTCGCCCTTGGGGTCAGAGGGATCCCACAACGTCGACACGGGATGGGTCTGGGCGCACAGCCGCTCCAGGTCGTACACGAATCGGTCGCGGGAGAACTCGGAGTTCTCGTAGTGCACGCCGACGTGGATCGCCTCCTCGGGGCAGACCTCCTGGCAGTAGCCGCAGAACACGCAGCGGAACTCATCGATCTCGTAGATCAAGGGGTAGCGATTGCCCTGCTCGTCCTCGCCCGGCACGAGTTTGATGCAGTTCGCCGGGCAGACCTGCGGGCACAGGCCGCACGCCACGCACTTGGCGCGCCCTTGCTCGTCGGTGAGCATGCGGTGCGTGCCCCGCCAGCGGGACGAGATGGTCCAGTCCCTGGTGCTCCGCTCCTCGGGGTACTGCATCGTCACCTTCGGGCGGAACAGGTGCGCGAACGTGAGCGCCATCCCCTTGAGGGTGGCGCGCACGTAGGAGACCTCGGCGCCGGGCCGCTTCACGACCTTCACGCCGATCGCCATCAGCGCTGCTCCTCGGCCACCGCGCCCGCCACGAGGTGCCCCCGGTCGAGCACGAAGAACAGCGGGACCGCGAGCACGAGGTTCACCCCGAAGAGCGCGAGCGCGAAGCGCGCATCATAGGTCCAACCCAGCTGCGCGCGCAGATACCAAATGGCGGTCGCGATCACGCTGACGTACCCGAGGGCGAGCGGCAGCATGACCTTCCAGCCGAGCGCCATGAGCTGGTCGTAGCGGAACCGGGGCAGCGTCCATCGGACCCAGATGAACAAGAACAAAAATGCGATCACCTTCGCCGAGAAGACCGCGAGCGTCGCGAGCGTCTTCCAGACCGCCCAGGGCGGCACGTTGGCCCCGGGGATGAAGGGGATGCCCCAGCCGCCGAAAAACAGCGTCGTCATCAGCGCCGACGCCGTGATCATGTTGGCGTACTCGGCGATGTAGAACATCGAGAACTTCATCGCGCTGTACTCGGTGTGATAGCCGGCGATGAGCTCGCCCTCCGCTTCCGGGAGGTCGAATGGCAGCCGGTTGGTCTCCGCGAACGCCGCCACGAGGAAGACGAAGGC
>DATBBW010000130.1:0-41266 GCA_036270795.1 Gemmatimonadales bacterium
CGTACACGCGGTCGAGGCGCGCTTCGAACTCCGCTTCGGTAATCTGGTCGGTGGCGAAGTAGCGGGTCAGGGCGTCGACCACCCGATCGCGCGCCGCGGGACCCACGGGGGCCGCGCGCCCGGACGGGGCGGCTGGGCGACGCTCACTCGGTCTGTCTGGGTCGGCGTGGTCGGTCATGGCAGATCGCGAGGGTGACGATATGTTCCAAGGCGCTTCCCGGCGCCCGGCGAAGCATGCGCGCGCGCGTCGCCGTTGTCAAAGAGACGGGGACGCGCTGGCGCTACGGCGTCGTTCGCACACCGACACACGCGAGGGCCTCGCGCTCGGGGCGGCGGAGGCACGTGACCCGGCGACGCCCGAGGAGGCTACGATGAGGACCCGTATCGTGACCACGCTGCGCGTTGCGCTGCTCGCCTGCGGCGTCTTCCTGCCAGCAGTCCTGCGCGCCCAGAACGCTCCGGCAGGGGCGAGGGCGCGGTGTCGCGACGGCACGTACTCCTCCAGCGCGCATCGACGGGGCACGTGCTCGCATCACGGAGGCGTGGCGCAGTGGCTGTCGCCGAGTGCGCCCCCGGCCGACACGACCCGTGCCGCGCCAGCCACCGCCGCGGGGGCCTCGCAACAGGCGTCGCTCACGGCGAGCGAGGCCAAGGCCCACGTCGGGGAGACCGCCACTGTCTGCGGGATCGTGGCGAGCACCCGGTACGCCGCCACCAGTCGCGGCCAGCCGACGTTCTTGAACCTCGACCAGCCGTACCCGACCCAGGTGTTCACCATTGTCATCTGGGGTTCGGCGCGAGGCGCGTTTCCCACGGCGCCCGAAGTGGCCTACCGCGACCGGCGCGTCTGCGTGACCGAATTGATCGACACCTACCGCGGTGGTCCTGAGGTTGTTGTCAGTAGTCCCGAGGCAATTCGCGTAGTATCCCGATAACGACGCTACGCCTTCGCCCACGCGCCAGTGAGTAACGCAGCCCGCTTCTTCTTCGTCACGGCCGCCCTCGTGGTGGCGTGCCGCCTGGCCCTCCCACCCGTGCCCCAGTGGCCGCTCGTCGTGATACCGTTCGACCCCTACGGTGGCGCGATCTACGTCCCAAGTGTGATCAACGGCGACTCAGCCTGGCTCATGTTCGACACCGGCCTGTCGCGCAGTGGATTGGACCGCGAATGGGCCCAGACGATCGGCGCTGTCGGGGCGATGCCACCCGGGGCGCTCACTCCCCAAGTCGCCGAGACAGTCTCCACCGTCGTCTTGGACACGCTGCGGCTCGGTGAGGTCGTGCTGCGACACGCCCGCGTGGCGCTCTACCCCCTCGCTGGATTGAGCGAAGCGAGCGGGCGGCCCGAGCGCGGGCTGCTAGGCCACGACGTGCTCCAGCGCTTCGCCATCGAGATCGACTATCGGGCCCGGCGGGTGCGGCTATTCGACGCGGCGCAGTATTCCTATGCGGGCTCCGGCACCGCTGTGCCCTTCGCGGCGGGCGCGACTCTGCCGCTCGTAGAAGCGCGCGTCAAGGTCCGGGGCCGACCGCCGATTCCCGCTCGCCTCCTCCTCGACACCGGTGCCTCTGGTCTGTGCCTCATCCTCACGACCCCCTTCGTGGAGCAACATGGCCTCGTACAGGTGTCGCCCGCCCTCGAGGCACCGATCGGTACCGGGCTCGCGGGCGAACTCCATGGGACGATCGCGCGCCTGCAAGAGCTGAGGCTCGGCGGTGTGCGCGTGGCATCCCCCACGACCGGACTCGGAGGCGAGAACAAGGGGTTTCTGGGGCGAACCGACATCGACGGCGTCATTGGGAATGCGGTGTTCGAAGGCTCCCGCTTGATCGTCGACTATGCCCGCCGCCGTGTGATTGTCGAACGTCCCGCCGCCCCGGACTCACGGTGTGACTTTGACATGAGCGGGTTGCGGCTGATTGCCCGGGGCGCTGACCTGCGGCAGATCATCGTGGACTACGTCGTGCCCCGGAGCCCCGGCGCAGAAGCCGGGATAACAGTGGGGGACGAACTGCTGCTCGTCGACGGACGCCGCGTGGGCGACGCGGACCTGTTCGCGCTGCGGAAGGCATTCCGAGTGGAGGGCGCCACGCGTGCGCTCGTGCTGCGGCGCGGCGGCGATACCATCCGGGTGGCCATCAGGTTGCGGCACCTGTTGTAACGGTGCCACGCGACCGTCGGACGGCGGCGCGCGTCAGCGCCTACGGCGCCAACGCCTCATTCCATTCACGGATCGTCCAGCGAGCCACGATGCCATGGGTTACGAACGGATCGGTCCGCACGAACTCCTCCGCGGCGGCGCGGCTCGCGAACAGCCCCATCGCGCCCCCGGCCGGCGGATCGGTGAACGGGCCTACCATCAGCAGCCGCCCGTCTCCATGAAACGCCTTCCAGCGATCGCGATGGGCCTCGATATGGGAAGGGACCTTCGTGCGGAAGTCTGGCGCGCCTCGTAGAGCAGCACGTATTTCATCGAGGCCTCGCCCCCGCAGGGGGCGTCTCGTAAGAGCCAAGATACCGCACCGGGCGGTCCAAGCGTTTCTTCCCCGACTCGAGCTCGACCAGGGTCACATGGTTCGGGAAGTAGGACAGCAGTTGGTGGTGCCACACGACGAACGTCGCGGGATAAGCGTCCGTGGCGATGTGTCCCACCCGTTTCCCGCTCGCCGCGGCGTAGACCGTCACATCATACAGGAACGGGTCTCGCCTGCCTGGAATCTGGTACACACCGAGCACGTACCGCCGATCAACGGAGCTTCCCAGGTCGCAACTGTTCCAGGGCGGCCGCGCGATGACGACGTCGGCCAAGGCCTTCCCTCCGCGGGTCCGGCGCATCAGCAAGGTGATCGCCTTCTGGTGCACGAGTTTCGCCAGCGTCACACGGACTCCGCCGGTCTCAAACGGTCCCCATCGGTAACCGCCCTTGGCATCGCGCGCGGTCTGGAGATGCTGGCTAGCGAGGTGCTCGGTGGTGGGACTGAGTGTGGCCCGGGCCAGAATCGCCTCCACGGTGCCGGTGTCTTCCGGCTCTGGCCCGCTTACCGGTCGAGGAGGATTGGGGGGCGTGTATCCCCGCACATCCCGCGCCCGGTGGCGCCAACGCAGGAAGTCATGACCGTTCTGGGAGATACCCTCGAGGGCAAACCAGGCCTTGTTCCCCTCACCGACGTAGTTCAAGGGGCCCCAGCCCGGTACCTCGAGAGTCGGGAGCTCGGCCACGACCTTCCCGGAATCGGCGTCCAGAAACGCAAGCCGACTCGTGTGGTGTTCCGAGGAGGGGTAAGCGAGCGCGAGCACGCGATCGCCGCGGGCCAGCAAGGGGACCGAGGCCTCGTCATTGTGCCAGAGCACGCTATCAGTAGTGACAGCGACGGCATCCACACCGCCTGACGGGCTTGCCACGTACAGGGTGGGCGTCGTGCCAAAGGAGACGATCACACCGACCCCGAGCGTCACCGATTCCTGCGGCACCTTGGGTCGCTCTGATCGTTGCGCGGCAACACTCTGTAAAACGAGAAGCGTGACTGCCAGGATCAAGCGGTATCTCCCCCATTGCAACCGCCTCGTTCCCGACCGAGGGTCACAGACCACGGGGCCGGGCAACGCCAGGCTACGGCACGATGTCGACGGCGATTCCCGCGCGCCTGAGTTGCCCCAGCAGCCGTGCCTCGACGCGCGCCGTCACTTGCACCACCCCGTCCACCTGGACCTCCGTCATGACCTCGGCATCGCGATGCAGCCCGGCAAGCAGCTTCCCGTCGCCTACGGGGACCTCGATCCGGGCGAGCGGCCGGAGGGCCTGGGCCGACGTGCGCAGCACGGCCCGCAGCTGTTCCACCCCCACGTCTTCGCCGTCGTCCGCTGCCGGGCGCGGGGCCGATCCGCGTCCCGCGGCTGATCGCTCGGTGGCAGACGTGAGGACGGCGTGGGGATAGCGCTCCCGCACTCGCTCGAGCAGCGCCTGCGGCTCGGCCACGAGGTCGGCCTTGTTGAAGATGTAAATCACCCGCTTACCCTCGGGCGCCGAGCGGCCCGCCCGCTTGGTCCCTGGGCCCGTGCCATACAGCCCCATCTCCTCGAGCACCGCCTCCACCACCTCTACCTGTTCCTCCCACATGGGGTGCGCGGCGTCGATGACGTGGAGCAGGAGGTCCGCCTCGCGCGCCTCCTCAAGGGTGGCGCGGAACGACGCCACCAGATGGTGTGGCAGCTTGCGGATGAACCCGACCGTGTCGCTTACGCGGAAGCGATAGCCGCCGCCCACGTCGACTTCGCGGGTCAGGGTATCGAGCGTCGCGAACAGCCGGTCCTCGACGAAGATCTCGCCTCCGGACAGCGCGCGCAGCACGCTCGATTTGCCGGCGTTGGTGTAGCCCACGAGCGCGGCGCTCGGCAGGTCGCGTCGGCCCTGGCGCTGGTTGGCGCGATGCTCCGCCACCTCCTCGAGCCGCCGCTTTAACCCCGAGATCTTGTGGCGGATCACGCGCCGATCGGTTTCGAGCTGAGTCTCGCCCGGCCCCCGAAGGCCGATGCCGCCGCGGATGCGCGACAGGTGGGTCCACATGCGGGTGAGCCGCGGCAACAGATACTCGAGCTGCGCCAACTCGACCTGCATCTTCGCTTCGGCCGAGCGGGCGCGCGTCGCGAAAATGTCGAGAATGACCTCGGTGCGGTCCATCACCCGCAGCGCCAGCGCCTGCTCCAACTTCTGCCCCTGCACCGGGGAGAGCGGCTCGTCGAACAAGACCAGCGTGGAGCCGGCGTCCTTCAGGACGCCCTTCAGCTCCTCCACCTTCCCCTGCCCGATGTAGAAGTTGGGTGTGGGCGCTTCGACCCGCTGGTAGGTCCGGCCGATTACCTCGGCGCCGGCCGTGTCGGCAAGCCGGCCGAGCTCGTCCAGATGCTCCTCCACCTGCGTTGCGTCGTCGGAGCCCTTGCGGGGGGCGCCGACCAAGAAGGCCCGTTCGACGGGTGGCTGGATGTCGATTAACTGGCGGATCGGCGCTCCTGCGTGCCGGGTCGGATGCAATATAAGCAGCGCCGCATCTACCTGAGCAGCTTCCTGAGGGGCACGTTCCCCCGCCCCGTCAGCGTGATCGTCCGCTGTCCGAGCGGGGTGTCCAGGATCACGCGGCAGGTCACGGCGTACCCGAGCGCCTGGCGCGTCAGCAAGGCCTTGGCCCCCGCGCCCACGCCGGCCCATTCGAACCGCACGGGCACCACCACGCGGCTGTGATTCTGGGGCGAGAGGTCGAGCGGCCGCTCGAGCAGCGCATCGCCGAAGTGGCTGCCCTCCAAGTCGATCCCCACGTCGAGCCGAGTGGAGCGGAGGCGGTAGTCGTTCGGGTTGTAGACGTCGAACACGAGATCGAACGTGCCGCCCGTGAGCCCGATGCCCGTGATGTCGATCTCTTGGAGGTCGAGCTCAGGTTCACTGAAGGCCAGGCGCCCGATCGTGGCGCATCCCAGCACCACACCGAGCACCACGAGGGCCGCGCGGCCGGGGGCCGCGGCACGGCCGGGCCGACTCATCGGTCGGCTGCGCCCTCCCCGCCCGCGAGGGTGCGCTGCTTCAGCTCCGCCCACCATTCCATCCGCTTCTTCACGTCCTTCTCGAACCCGAAGTCCGTGGGGTCGTACCAGTGCTGCCCCCGCAGCGCGGGTGGCAGGTAGTCCTGCGGCACGTAGGCGTCCTCGTAGGCATGGGCGTACTTGTACCCCGCGCCGTAGCCCAAGTCTTTCATCAGCGTGGTGGGGGCGTTCCGGATATGGAGCGGCACGGGCTCGGCTGGATGCTCCTTCGCCGCCGCGCTCGCCTGGTCGAACGCGGCGTACACGCGGTTCGACTTCGGGGCCGTGGCGAGGTAGACCACGGCCTCGGCGAGAGCGAGCTCCCCCTCGGGCGTCCCCAAGAAGTGGTACGCGTCCTTCGCCGCCAGCGTCACCGTCAGGGCGCGGGGGTCGGCAAGCCCGACGTCCTCCGCCGCGATGCGGACCAGCCGGCGCGCGATGTACAGCGGATCCTCGCCGCCCAACAGCATCCGGGCGAGCCAGTAGAGGGCGCCTTCCACGTCCGAGCCGCGCACCGCCTTGTGGAGCGCCGAGATCAGGTTGTAGTGCTCCTCACCCCCCTTGTCGTACTTCGCGAACCGCTTCTGCAGGGCGTCGGCGATTAGCTGGGCGGTGATGGGCGGGAGCGGCTGGTTGGGCGCGCTGCGGCTCCCGGTCAGGTACTCCGCCGCTGCTTCGACTGCCTGGAGCGCTCGGCGCGCGTCGCCGTCCGCTTCGCGCGCGAGCAGCGCCAGCGCGTCCTCTTCGATCAGGAGCTGCAGGCTGCCGAGCCCGCGGTCCGCATCCCGCAGCGCGCGCCGCACCACCGTCTTGATGTGCTCGAGCGTGAGCGGCTCGAGCACGAACACGCGGCAGCGCGACAACAGCGCCCCGGTGAGCTCGAAGCTCGGGTTCTCGGTGGTGGCGCCGATGAGGGTGATGGTGCCGCTCTCGACCCAGGGGAGAAAGGCGTCCTGCTGCGCCCGGTTGAAGCGGTGGATCTCGTCGCAGAACAGAATCGTGCCACGGCCCTCGTACTGCAGCCGCTCCTCCGCCGCCTTGATGATCTCGCGCACCCGCCCTACGCCCTCGGTCACCGCGGAAAAAGGCTCAAAGTGGCGGTCGGTATAATGCGCGACGAGCCGTGCGAGCGTCGTCTTGCCCGAGCCCGGCGGGCCCCAGAAGATGCACGACGTCACGTCGCCCCGGCGGATCAGCTCGCCGAGCGGCGTCCCAGGCCCCACGAGCGGCTCCTGCCCCAGGAACTCGTCCAGAGTCTTGGGCCGCATGCGGGCGGCGAGCGGCTCGCTCGAGCGCTGGAACAGCGTCGGCTCAGACATGCGTGCACGTTAGGGAGTATGGATTCCTATTCCAACGCAGCGGCTTCGCCTTCAAGAGTCCATCAGGCATCAAGCTGACACCTAGCGCTTCTCCCGACGGTGGCGGGCGACTTGATCCGCGAGCAACGCTTTGATGAGCGATCGGTATGGCACGTCGCGTTCATTTGCCAGGGCCTTGAGCTCGTCGAGCAACGGCACCGGCAGACGAATCGAGATCACCGCCGTAGCTGGTCGCAGCTGAGGCAAGGCATCTCGGGCCGCCCGGCTCCAGTCGAAGTAGTGCGCGGTGTCGTGCCGTGCCCAGAAGCGACGCTCGTGGCCCTCAGTCGCGAAGCGTGGTAGCGGCTTCCTAGCCGCTCTAGCCGCTCGCTTAGGCTCCCTCATAGATCCTCGGCTCGAGGGCTCAATCGTGCGCCGGAACGTGTCGGATGCGGCACACCGGGAAGCTATCGAAGCCTGCGGACGGTGTCACTCCGCGTTGACACAGGGCGAGGGTCTGGTTCCCTTCATGGCTCCATGCACCCGATCAGTCGTCGACGCTTTCTGACTGCGGCAGGCGCCCTGGGCGCCGCGGCGTTCGCCGAGGGGTTCGTCCGGGAACCCACGGCCATCGAGGTGAGCCGGCACGAGATCCCGTTTCCGGGCCTGCCCGCGGCGCTCGCGGGCCTTCGCATCGCCTGTCTCACCGATGTCCACCTGCACGGCGGTGTGGGGCGCGCGGCACGGGCGGCCGTCGAGCACGTGGCCCGCGAGCGCCCCGACATCGTGGTGCTCGCGGGCGACATCTGTAACAAGCGCTCCGACCTCCACCATCTCACCGCCTGGGCGCGCGACGTGCGGGGCACGGTCGTGACCGTCGCGACGCTCGGGAACTGGGAGCACCACGCCGGGATCGACCGCCGCACCGCGGAGCGGGCCTACGCGCAAGCCGGCGTCGAGCTGCTGTACAACTCGGTCGCCCGGATCAGGCGTGCCGGCGAGACGCTGACGCTGGTGGGCATCGACGACCCCGTGGAGGGCGAGCCCGACCTCGGGGCGAGCCTCGCGACCGTGGGACCCGCCGATCGGACGATTTGGATCGTGCACGCCCCCGGATACGTCGACCGTGTATCGTTGGACACCGCGCCTCGCCCTGCCGCAATTCTCACCGGGCACACCCACGGCGGGCAGATCCGCTTGCCGTTCTACACGCCCTATCTCCCGGCGGGGAGCGGCCGCTTCATGGCCGGCTGGTATCACGACACGTTCGCGCCACTCTACGTGTCGCGCGGCATCGGCACGGTCTTCGTCCCGGCGCGGTTGTTCAGTCCGCCCGAGCTACCGCTGTTTACGCTCCGCCCGGCCTCGTGACTCCCGCGCTGGAACCGATCACGCTCGAGGGCCGTATGGTCCGGTTGGAGCCGCTCTCCATCGGCCACGTGCCGGCCTTGTGCGACGTCGCGCTCGACCCCGACCTGTGGCGTTGGACCGGAACGCTCATCCGTGGGGTCGAGGACATGCGGACCTATGTCGAGACGGCGCTTGGCGAGGCCGCGCACGGCGCCGCCCTCCCTTTCGCGATCGTCGCCTCGTCGGTGGGACGCGCGGTGGGCAGCACGCGGTATGGGAATATCGCGCTGGAGCATCGACGGCTCGAGATCGGGTGGACCTGGCTGGGGCGAGCGTGGCAGCGCACCCCGCTGAACACCGAATGCAAGTACCTGCTCCTGCGGCACGCCTTTGAGGTCCTCGACTGCTTGCGCGTGGAGTTCAAGACCGACGCGTTGAATAGCCGCTCGCGCGCAGCGCTGCAGCGCATCGGAGCCGTGGAGGAAGGCACACTGCGCCAGCACATGATCGCGCCCTCGGGCCGCCTGCGAGACACCGTCTACTACAGCATCCTCAACGGCGAGTGGCCGGAGGTGAAACGCCGCCTCGAACTCAAGCTCGCCCAACCCTTCGCGCACCAGCCGAGCTCGCGCGCGACATCCTGACATGGCAGCACCCAGCCGCTCGACGATTCACGGGATCGAGGTCGCGACCCGAGTACCTTCGAGCCACTCCTCCCCGCCTAGACCCGTTCGTCCCGGTGGGTTTGCCCCCCGGCCGCCCACTAACAATCGTCTCGCCACCATTGTGAGGCATACTCCGGTGAAACTGCACGTCCTAGTGTCCGCCCTGACGACCGCGCTCGTCTTCCCACACGCGGCGGACGGGCAAGCTGCCGCGCGCGCCGACTGGCCGGCCTACGGGCATGACGCCGGCGGCACGCGCTACGCCTCGGCGAACCAGATTGCCCGGAACAATGTCGCTCAGCTCCGCCTCGCGTGGGTGTACCGCACCGGCGACATGCTTCCCGGCCGCAGTCGGTTCGAGGCGACGCCGCTCGTGGTAGACGGCACGCTCTACGTCGCGACGGCCCTCGACCGCGTCGTGGCGCTGGACCCGGTGAGCGGCGTCGAGCGCTGGGCCTACGATGCCCATCTCGACCTGCACGGCGACTACGGCGACTTCGCCACACGCGGCGTCTCGACTTGGCTCGATGCGCGCGCTGCGGCCGGGACGACGTGTCGGCGCCGCGTCTATCTCGGAGCGCTCGACGCCCGGCTGATCGCGCTGGACGGGGCGACGGGCCAGCCGTGCGAAGATTTCGGCGCGCACGGCACCGTAGATCTCACCCGCGACCTGCTCAACGCGCCCGACTATCCCGGCGAGTACCATCTCACCTCGCCGCCGGCCGTCGTCGGAGACCTGGTGATCGTTGGCTCGGCGGTGAACGACAACCAGCGCACCGACGCGCCGAGCGGCGTGGTGCGGGCCTACGACGCCCGCTCCGGTCAGGAGCGCTGGAGCTGGGATCCGGTGCCGCGCACGCCCGGGGCGCCGGGGTACGACACCTGGCGGGGCCGCTGGGCCCACGCCACGGGCGCCGCCAACGCGTGGAGCGTGCTGTCGGCGGACCCGGCGGCGGACCTCGTGTTCGTGCCGCTCGGCAGCGCCAGTCCGGACTTCTACGGCGGCGAGCGGCTGGGGCAGAACCTCTACGCCAACGCGGTCGTGGCGTTACGCGCGTCCACGGGGCAACTCGTGTGGCACTTCCAGGTGGTGCACCACGACTTGTGGGACTACGACGTCCCGGCGCAGCCCGTGGTGTTCACGCTCGCGCGGGGCGGCCAGGCGATCCCAGCCCTCGCCGTCGGGACCAAGATGGGGCACGTCTTCATCCTGGACCGCCGCACCGGGGCGCCGCTCTTCCCGGTCGAGGAGCGCCCGGTGCCACAGAGCGACGTACCGGGCGAGGAGACCTGGCCGACGCAGCCCTTCCCGCCGGCGGCGTTCCGCCTGGTGCCGGAAAGCCTCCCCGCGTCCGACGCGTTCGGCGCGACGCCGGAGGAACGCGAGGTGTGCCGCCAGCACCTCGCCGCCCTGCGCTCAGACGGGATCTTCACGCCCCCGTCGCTGCGGGGCTCGGTGCACTTCCCCGGGCACCTGGGCGGCACCAACTGGTCCGGCGTCAGCGTGGACGAGCGGGCGGGCCTCTTGATCGCGCCGACTAACCGATTGGCGATGGTGGTCACCTTGATCCCGCGCGATTCGCTGCGCGCAATGCGCCACGCACATCCCGAAACGGAGATCAGCGTCCAGCGGGGCACGCCGTTCGGGATGATGCGCCAGACGCTGCTGACGCCGGATGGCATCCCCTGCAACCCACCGCCCTGGAATCAGCTGACCGCGCTGGACCTGGGCACGGGCCGCGTGCGGTGGCAAGTCCCGTTCGGCTTCATCCCGCGCCTCGCCGCGCGGGTTCCCGCCGCGCGCCAATGGGGCGCGCCCAGCCTCGGCGGAGCGCTCGTGACGGCGGGCGGCTTGGTGTTCCTCGCGGGTACCCACGACGCGACCCTTCGGGCGTTCGACGAAACGACCGGGCGCGAGCTGTGGAGCGCGCCGCTCCCAGCCGGGGGGAACGCGCTCCCCATGACCTACGTCGCCGACGGACGCCAGTACCTGGTCATCGCCGCCGGCGGCCACGCGAACCTGCGGACGCCGATCGGCGACTACGTACTGGCGTTCACGCTGCCCGGCGCCGGGGCGCCGACGCCGGACACCGTGGCCCATCCGCTCGATGGCGTGTGGACGGGCGAGCTGCGCGTCGAGGAGGATCGCCATCCGGCGACGGTTGAGCTGCGCCCGAGCGGGGACTCGCTCCTGGGCGAACTGCGCTGGAGCGACGTCGGGCTCACCGGCCCGGTCACCGTGCGGACGTCGGGCACCGCGCTGACCTACCGGATGGCATTCGACTATCCTGCGAAGCACTGCAGCGGCACGATCGTGGGCACGGGTGCTCAGGCGAATGGCGGCCGGTTGCTCGTGGGCTCGCTCCGTCTCTCGAGCACGTGCGGCTACCACGATCCCGAGGAAGGGATGTTCGCGCTGTGGCGGCGTTGAGGATAGCGCGGCTACAGCCGTGGACGCACGCCGACTACATGGTGTTGTTAGCGAACGGCGTGAAGCCGCGCCTTACCCGCCGCTACCGCGCGCGCCTGGACCATTTCGACCCCGGAGCGCGGAACGAGTAGTGCGCATCCATCGGTCCCACATCGCGGAGCGGTCGATCCGCTTCGCGTATAGAGAGGAGGCGTCACGCGCCCTGTTGATGCGCCTCCACGAACCACAGCCATTTGTCGACGCCGCGGGACACCTCAGTCAGGATGTCGGCGCTGGCGGCGTCTTCGAGCTCGTTCATCTCCTCGATGCCGAGGCGCACCGTGCGGCCGAACGCGGCGAGCGCGTCCGACAGGGCGGCGACGTGCTCAGCGCCCGTCGACAGCGCCAGAGGGTAGTCCACGAGGGTGGAGCGCTCCGCGACCACTCCCACGGTCGCCTCGGCGATGCCGCCCAGCTGCACCACGCGCTCGGCAATCAGATCGACATATTCCTCGACGTCCTCGTTGATGTCATCGAACAGCTTGTGGAGCGCGATGAAGGTCGGCCCCTTCACGTTCCAGTGGGCTTGCTTGCATTGCGTCTGCAGGTCGATGGCATCGGCGAGCCGCTGATTGAGCAGTCGTATCGCCTCGACCCGGGCCGCCTCCGGCAGATCGTTCTTTGTGGGGTAGAGCTGCGGAGTTTCGGAGCGGGTCTCGGACGCGCTCTGCGACACCGGTGGCGACGCGGTGCGGGACGCGGCCGACGCGCTGCGCGACCGGGCCGCCGGCTTCCGGCGCGGGTTGACGGTGCGGGCCATGGATACCTCCTGGTCAGAAGCGCCCCGGGGGCCGCCCTCTGGGCAACCCCCGGCGGATCTGCTCGATGGAGTTCGAACCTGGTGACGATCGAGACGTTAGCTCAACGCTGCGGTGGCCGCCAGGCGACGGGCGACGGGCGCCGTCGCTGCCCGGAACCTGAGTCCCATCCTCTCTCCCACCCCTGCCGTCGTGCTAAGCCCCGCGGGCCACCCGGATCAGACGCCCCAGCCGTGCTGACGCGCCATACTGCGCAGGGCGTCCCAGTGCGCGTGTGACGCAAGCGATCCGCTCGGCGCCGCCGGATTCGCCATCGCGACGTGGGCCGGGCAGGCCGCGGGGGTGATGGCAGGCACGGCGTAGGCGGGCGCCGCCAGCTCGGGCCGCCGGAAGTCGAGTTCCCGCGCGAGGTTGTGCGCCGTAGCGTCCCTTACCGAGAGCGGCTCGAGCTCCCAGCGCCACTCGATCATGCGCAGCACCGAGGTGTGGTCATACAGGACGTGGGACGTGCGCGCGCGGCGTGCGAAGGGGGAGATGAGGAGCGCAGGCGTGCGGAAGCCGCGCAGCCCGTCCGCGTTGCCGGCGGCGCGGTCGGCCTCCGGGATCGGTGCGGCTTGCGGGGGCACGTGGTCGAAGAACCCGCCCCACTCATCGAAGTTGATGAACAGCACGGTGCGCTCCCACGCCGGGCTCGCCGTGACGGCCGCGTAGATGCGATTGAGGAACGCCTCCCCCGCGCGGATATCGCTGAAGGGATGGTCATCCGGTCCGGTCCCGGTCGCCTCGCCGAGGAACGGCGGGTCGAGGTACGCCACCTGGGGCAAGGTGCCCGCGGCGCAGTCGGCGAAGAACGCCTCGCTTTGGTGGCTAATCGAGGCATACTTGCCGCCCCACAACGCCAAGGCCGGGATATCGCCGAAGTAGTAGCGGCCCTCAAGCCCGCGCGCCTGCAAGCGATCCCAGATGGTCGGCAGGGTCGAGAGAGCGATGGTATTGCTGATCCGGTCGGTCTGGCCGGCGTGTTGGTAGATGCGGTTCGGGAAGGTCGGCGCCAAAATCGCGCAGAAGTAGTTATCGAACGACGCCCAGTCGGGCACCGCGTGACCGAGGAAGGCGAGGTCACGCTCCTCATAATAGCCGATCGAGAAGATGTCGTTGGCGCGGAGCCAGCCGTCACAGGCTCCGCTGTCGTACTCGACGCGCCCGCCCGCGTACGAATGGTCAGGATCGGCGTGGGTGCAGCCCTGGAAATCGGGGGCGAGGGGATAGGTCGTGTGCCCCGTACCGGAGGCATCGACATAGGTGAGGCCAGCCTGTCGTCCGTTGGCTCCGGGTAGCCATCCCAGGAAGTGGTCGAACGAGCGGTTCTCCATCATCACGAGGATCACGTGGTCGATCCCCGAGGCCTCGGGATCCGGCAGCCGCGAGGCGGCGAGTTGGGGGAGCACCGCGACCCCCGTCGAGCGATCGACGCAGGCCAGGGCGAGGCCACCAGCCGCGGCAGCCGCGGCGGACAGGAACCTACGGCGCGGCAGCGCGCGCGGGGACGGCGGATACGGGGCCAACAAGGGCATGCGCTCCTCCAGTCGGTCGGTGGCGGCCTGAGCGACGCCACCAGGGGTGTCGATCAGCGCTGCGGCAACCGCGCGAGGAATGCCCGCGTGCCGGGCGGGCCTGTCACTGTCAGCCACACCGGCCCACCTTCCGCCTCGGCGACGACCTGGAAGCGCAGGAACGGGCAGCAGCGCCGCTCCGCGTCGATCGCCGTGGCCACCGCCGTGAGCAGCCCGCTCTCAGGCGTGAAGCGCCACCGGGCGCCGTCGGAGAGCGCCTCGGCCGCCGCCGCACGGGCGATGAGGCCCGGGAGCAGCGTATCGCGCCGCCACGCGAAGTCCGCTGGGTCGAGGGTGCAGGCAATCGGGACGTCCGCCATACGACCAAACGTAACACCAGCGGCGCGATCCTCGGTCAAGCGACAGTCTGGTAACGAAGCCTCGACGGTGCCGCGTTTCGGGGCGACGGGTGTGGGTTTCCGCCGGCATCACGCTAAGACGGCCCGCAGCTGCGGCTCAGCGCCCGCTGCCACCTTGGGGCGGGCGCCGGCGATGATGCGCTCCAACATCTCGGGAAGAGCGAGCGTGGGCCGATAGTCGATCAGGCGCTCAATCTTGGAGATGTCGGGCAGGCGCCGCGTCATGTCTTCGAACCCATGTTCGTAGGCCTGCTCGAACGGCACGTAGGCGATGTCGGAATCGCTGCCCGTCAGCTGCAGCACGAGCCGGGCGAGCTCACGGATCTCGATCTCCTGGGTGTGCCCGACGTTGTACACTTCGCCGACCGCCCCCGGATGCTGCACCAGGGCAATCATCGCGGTCACGACGTCGCCCACCCACGTGAACGACCGGCGCTGCGTCCCGTCCCCGTACACGGTGAGCGGCTCGCCCCGCAGTGCCTGGCGCACGAACCGCGGCACCACCATACCGTACCGCCCAGTCTGGCGCGGCCCGATGATGTTAAAGGGACGTACGATGGTGACCGGCAGGCCGTGCTCCGTGGCATACGCGATCCCCAGGAATTCTTCGATCATCTTCGACGCGGCATAGCACCAGCGCGACCGCGACGTGGGGCCGAGCACGACGTCGTCGTGCTCGGCGAACTTGCGGCCGTCGAGCTTCCCATACACCTCGGAGGTCGAGGCGAGCAGCACGCGACTGCCGCGCGCGGCGGCGAGGGCGAGCACCGTCTCCGTCGTCTTGATGTTCGTCTCGATCGTCCGCACCGGCTGCTCCACCACGAGTCGCACGCCTACCGCGGCGGCGAGATGGAACACCACGTCGGCCGCGCCGACGAGCGGTGCCATGGCCGCGCGATCGCTCGCGGACCCGATGGTGAGCGTGAACCCGGATCGCCCGACGAGGTGCGCGACATTGTCAAAGCGGCCGGTCGATAGATCGTCGAGTACCGCGACCTCCCACCCCTGGTCGAGCAGAGCCTCGGCTAAGTGAGAGCCGATGAAGCCGGCGCCGCCGGTGATGAGTGCGCGGGTCGTCACGAGCCCTGCCTCGTCATGGCCCGGGTGCGCCCACCGAGATACTTCCATCCGAGGCGCATGGGGCGGGTGAGATAGTAGAGGCCGGCCAAGCGCTGGGGCAGCCGAATCCACGCCCAGTCCGCCGGGCCCGGCCGGAGGACGATGCGCCAGGCGCAGCGCCACTGGTCGCGCGCCCGCTCGCGCACGCCAGCACACCAGCGCAGCCATTCGGGTCCGTGCGCCGGCTGCGTCGCGCCCGGCTCGAAGAGCCGCTCCTGCATCCGTGCGGCCAGTGTGGGGACGACCCGGTCGGCCCGCGCGCGGGCGCGCAGGGCGTGCCCGACCGGCGCGTCGAGCACATCGGCCGCGAGCGTCAGGCCGAGCAGTACTAGGCGCACGCCGCCGAGGCGGGTCGCGCGCTCCAGGACCGCGTCCCAGTCGAGCCCGGGGCGGCTCCGGACGAGCTCGGCCACGTCGGCGATCCACTCGAGCCGCCACCAGCGGTGCCGCGCCCCGTGCGCACACAGGTAGAGGAGGAGGTCCTCGTCCCCGAGCGTCGGGACGTCGCGCCCACCAATCCGGACGCGGGCCAAGCGGTCCCAAAGTGCCTCACCGTCGAGCCCGAACGCAAAGTCGCTGGGCGAGAGTCGGGCGTGCAGCTCGACGATGTCGTCCTCTCGCCACAACACCCGCTCCCATTCGACCGCGCTCGGCGCCCCTCGCGGACCGACGATACTGGGTTTGGCCAGGTAGCCGAAGGTCCCGAGGAGCCGTTCGGCGTCGGGAAGCTGCGCTTCCGGGACCAGCACGTCGAGGTCTCGGCACGGCCGCAGGGTGAGATCGCCGTACAACGCGGCACCGAGCGCCGGGCCCTTGAGGGCGACCGCGCGGACGCCGCGAGCGGCCAGCGCCTCGAGCACCCGGACCAGCTCGGCGGCGAGCGCGAGGGCACGCCAGGCATCGCGGCGCCGGCGCTCCCGCAGCACGCGGAGGGCCGGGGACGGGACGGCACCGGGGCACACGGCCTCGAGGTGGTGCGCCAGGAGCGGCAGCGCGCCGTGCCGCCGCGCGGCGTCCGCCACCCAACACCAATCGAGCGGCTGGCCCACGAGAGCACGCACCTGTGCCGTCTCGTGTTCCCCCAGTCGCGCGCGAGCACACTGCACGATGAGCGCTGCCTCAGACCGCACCACTACACCTCCTCCTCGATTACCCGTCAGACATCCCGCACCTCACGGACCCCTTCACGGCGACGGCCGCGAGGATGGCGCGTGGGCTGTGTCGTCTCCCCGTCAGAGACTCGTGAGGAGATTGTCGGTCCCGTGCAAGAGGCGCACGCCCTGCGTCAACTCGGCCACGCTGCCCAACCGCTTGAGCACGGGCGTCACGTACACCGCTCTCCGGTTGCCCTCGGGCACCGATCCGTGGCCCTCTGGATCTCGTGAGCTATCCACCGTTGCCCAACCCTCCTCTCTCGCTAGGTGCACCGGCACTGACGAGCGAATGAACGGATCCCCGTTCGGTCCGCGCGGCTCGCGCACCGCGCCGCGTGGTGAGCGAGCGGACAAAGATGGTGAGCTGCGTCAGGCCCACCGCGTCCCGGTAGCTAAGGAGGCGCGGAGCCTGGGGGTACCACTCGGGTCGCACCACGGCTGCGAGCCTGGCGGGCAGACGCGTGGGCGACTCAAACTGAGCGCCCTGCAGGTAGTCCCCCCATTGCCCCTTGTCCGGGCGAAACAGATTCTCCTGCGGCACATCGGCCGCGAGCGCGCTGCGGAGCAGCTTCTTCGTCCCCGGGCCGACCAGCTCGCTCGGGTGGCACTCGAACGCCAACTCCAGCACGGCCCGGTTGAAGAACGGAAAGCTCCGCCGGATCCCGAGGGCACTCGCCGCTTCCCAGTTCATCACGACGAAGCCGTCCGCCTCGGCCCGCAGCGCGAGCGCCCGGCGCGCCGCGGGTTCATCCGCCGCCGCCCGCTGGCGCGCGGCGACCCACCCGCGATACTCGTCCCGTAGCTCCGCGCGGATGAACTCGGGCAGCTCCGGGGCGAAGGGCATCGCGGGACGCCGGACCATGTGCAGCCACCGATGCTTGACCCAGCGCAGCATATCGCGGGGCCCGAGCGGCAGCCGACCCACTTGAGCGAGCAGCGCGCGTGGCGTGGTATTCAGCGCCCAGTCGGGCAGGGTGAACACCGAGCCACACACCTCATCCGCGAACTCACCGCCCAGCAACACGCGCACATCGGTTTCGGCACACACTTGGGGCAGCGCGCACAGGGCTGGGTGGACGACGTGGCACACCACGGGCGGGGCTGCCCGGAGGAGCTCGAGACGCGTCTCCTGGCGCAGCCGCACGATGTGCATGCGCTCGATGCCGAGCCGACGCCCCAGCGGCTCGATGTAGCGGCACTCCCGCTCGAAGGCTGCGTCGGGGTCCGGGACGAGGCTCCAGGTCGCGAGCGGCCGGTGCACCACGCCCACTGCCAGCGCGGCGAGCGATGACGAATCCACGCCACCACTCAACGTCAAGAGATTGCCCCCGGCGGGATGGAGCTCGCGCTCGAGTGTGGCCACGAGCAGGGCCCGCAAGCGTGCGGCATGCTCTACGGTCTGCGCCTGGGTGGGGGGGGCGAGGCGCGCCGGCCGGGGGTCCCAGTAGCGGCCGGTCGCCATCGGGCGACCGGGGGTGAGCCGCGCGAAGGACCCGCGCTGCAGGATTGTCACGTTGTCGAGGAACGTTCTCCCGTTCGGGAACACGCCCCAGCCACTCGTCCATGCCGCGTTGACGAGGGGGTCGAGCCGAGGCTCGTCCGGCAAATAGCGGACCAGATCCCCGAGGCGGGTCGCCACGGCCCGGCGATCCCCGGCGGCCGTCACGTACAGCGGCACGAGGCCGCCACTGGACCGGACGACCGTCGCGCGGCCGTCGGCGTGAAAGCGGACGAAGCCGAAGTCGCCCGGGAGGCGCGCGAGCCGCTCCGGCGCCTGATCGGCGAGGCGGCAGAGCTCGCCCAGACGGTGCTGCACGACGTCGTGCCCCTCGACGAATTCGATCACTCCGTCCGACGCCGGTCCGCGCCGCGCCTCGCCCCCGGGCAGCGGCCTCGTGGCGACGACCCACCCGGGGCTGGGCCGCGAGACGCGGCGAAACTCCCCGCTGGTCGAGAGGTCGTGTGCCAGCGCCGCGAGGGCGCCGGCGTCCGGATCGTATGCGGCGAACAGGTTCGCGAGTGGGGGGAGGCTCATACCAGGCCGATGCTGGACAGGAGTTCGGCGCCGAGCGACGGATCGGAGGGTGGCTCGGCCCACGCGTCCGCCCGGTACACGGGAACGGCCTGCGCCAAGCGGCTGCAGGTCTCGAACTCGGTGCGGAGCACACCGGGGTCGCGCACGCCGAGGACGCGGGGCGCGCGCATCAACGCCGCCCACGCGTCGAACGGAGCGAGGCGGGTGACGCGGGACCGGGGGGACCGTGTCCGCACCGGCACGACGACGGCGGCGAGCCACGACGGCGGCGCCTCACCGCCGCGCAGGGCGACCGCCAGTCGACCATCCGCCGTCCGACGCGACGGCCGGTCCGCGAAGCACCCGGCGAGCGACGCCGCCCCCGCCCGCAATCGCACCTCGGGTCCGCCGCTCGCGCAGTGGAAAGCTCCCGCCTCGGCGGTCAGATGCAACACATCGTCGGTGAGAAAGGTGGCGCCGGCGGCGCAGCAGAGCGCCGCCAGCGTAGACTTTCCCGTCCCCGAGCCCCCGATGAACGCGACGGCCCGACCGCCGAGGCACACCGCGCTGGCGTGCAGCACGCACTCCCCGGCGAGCAACAAGAGCGTCGCCACCACGTTCCCTTCCAGCAGAATCGGGACCAGCTCGGGGTCCGCGCCTGGGGCCTGTTGGACCGTCAACGAGCGTCGGTCGGGTGTCACGAGCACCTCACACACGTTGCGAAACGCGAGCCGCAGGCCCGCCGTGGTCTCGACGTGCCGGTACCCTCGTCCCTCGTCCCAGGACGCGTCGGCGAGCACTCGACGCTCGGGCGCGCCGGTGCCAGGGCCCGTCGTGTTCCAGCGAACCACGAGATCGTGGGGGCCATCCGCCACCGGCTCGCCGAGCGGGATCTCGGAGAGAATGCGCAGCCCGTGGAGGGCGTAGCGGCGGGGCGACCCGGTGGCGTTCACGCGGACCGGCCGTGATCCAGCACCAGGACCGGGTGCCGTCCGGCCGGTTCGCCGAACAGCGGTTGGCCATCGCGCTCGAGCCAGGCGTGTGCGGCGATCCCGCCGTTCGCTCGGGCCACACCGATCCGGAGTCGCGCCGCGTGGCCGTGCCGGGCGAGCAGCGTCTGGGCGCTCAAGGCCTGAATGAGGCACGTCGCGCCGGGGAGATGACGACCCGCCGCCGCGACGGCCCACGCGATGCGGCGGGCGGGCGCGGGATGGCGCGCGGCGCCGCTCGCCAGCCAGGCGAGGAGGTGGCGGAGGCGGTGGAACGGCAGGAGCGCCAGCCCCACCCGCACCGCGCCTATCAGGAGCACCGCGTCGACGACGCACCGCCGGTCGGCCGGCGCCAAGCGCGCGAACCTACGCAGCCAGCGCATCCTGCACCTCGATCAACCGTTCAGCGGCGAGCCGCTCGAGCAGCGCGATCACGTCGCGCTCGCAGCGCTCCGGCAGGACGTCGTATTCCGCCGCGACGGTCCGGCAGATGTCGCGCACCGCCACGGGCGTCTGGAGCAAGTGCCACACTCGGGCTCCGACGCGCTCGAGCCCGTAGTACACGCCGGACTGCAGGCTGAGGATCGCCGCTTCGCCCGACAGGTTACACCACACCTGCCCGCTCGCCGCGACCACGACCGACGTGGACGACACCGCGCGGCCGCTCACGAGACCGCGTCCAGGGGCACCGCGCGCGCTGCGGGCGCCGCGGTGGTATCGGGTGGATGCCGGGGCGCGACCCGCGCCTCCCCGGCGTCCCACCGCACGTCGAAATGGACGAGGCGCACGGCGTGGGCCTGGCACACGGCGCGCACGGCCGCGAGGCGCGACTGCGAGAGCGTACCCGCTGGGACGACGAGATCGCTGACGGCCAGCATCGTGAGCATGGCCGTCAGGCGTTCGCGCCCGGCGTAGAGCGGGTACCCTTGGAAGTCCCCCACCGGGCCCCCCACGGCTTCGGTGTCGTCCACAAAGCCTACCGGCCGGAGGCCGAGCTCGGGCCGGGCCAGCATCTCCGCCAGCGCGTGACGGCCGGCCCGGTCCGCACCGACGATGAGGGCGCGCCGCCCCGCGCGCTGCCCGCGCTGGTACACGTACTCGAGCACGCGGAACGAGAACCGCGCCCCACCCACGAGCGTGAGCAGGAAGAAGACGAACAACACGCACGTCGCAGCGGGTAAGGGGGCGCCGAGCGCGGCGAACGCGGCGCCGGTGCCGAGCACGCCGCCCACGACGATCGCCCGGAACGCCCGCGCCGTCTCGGCCAGTCCGGCGTCGCGGTAACCGCCACGGTACAGGCCCGCGACCCGGAACCCGGCGAGCGTGGCGATGATCACGACGCCCGTGACCGCCCAGAACGGCGGGCCGCCCGCCCGAGTCCCGCCGCCCCCCAGCCCGGCGCTCACGAGGAGTGCCACGGCCACGGTCGCTCCGTCGTACAGCAGCTGCGCCACGTGATTGTGCACCACCCGCATCTCGAGGAGCGGCAGGAAGGCGCCGCGATCCAGCAGCCGGAGCTCCTCGTACAACCACCGGGGCGCGGCGTAGAGCAGCCCAGCGAAGGCCAGCAACACCGCGGGCAGACCGACCGCGGGCCAACGCACCGCCGCAACGGCCAGCGCACCGCAGCCGATCGCGACGCCGTACAGCACCGCCAGCGCCGTCCAGCGCCCGAGCCCCAGTTCCAGCAGCCGATGGGGCACGTGCCGTCGATCGGGTACAAAGAGGCCGGCGCGGCCGCGCCTCAGCAAGAAACGCTCACGCGACGACCCGGGCCGAACGACGGCGAGGGCCCGCAGCAGGCGGCGGGTGACGGTGAGGCCGCACTCGGCGAGTGGCACGCCGACCGCGAGGACGGCCGGCGCGGCGAGCCACACGCCGTCGCGTTCCAGTCCGATCAGCGACGCGCTCCCCAGGAGAAATCCGACGAACAGGCTCCCCGAGTCCCCGAGGAAGATGCGGGGCCAGCGAAAGTTGTGGGGCAGGAACCCGAGCAGCGCCCCCGCGAGGCCCAGTAACGCGGCCGTCGCGACGACGCGACCGAGCGCGAGGCTCGCCAACCCGAGGGCGAGGGCGCTCACGACCCCGATTCCTCCCGCGACGCCGTCTGCGACGTCGGTCAAGTTAACGGCGTTGGTGAGCGTCACGATCCACAGCACCGCCAGCGGGACCGCCAACGCCCCAAGGGCAAGCGGCTGGGTAGACGGCGTAAGCACCACCGCGCGGGGCGCGACGACCGTGACCACCAAGGCGGCAGCTCCGATCTCAAGCAGCAGCTTCCCCTCGGCCGGTACGCCGCGCACGTCGTCGACGGCGCCCGCGAACAGCACGACGAGCGCGGCGATGCCCAGCGCGGCCCAACGTGCGCCACCGCCGCCGCCGAACAACGCCCCGCGCAACGCGGGGCTCGCCGCGAGGGCACCCAGCAGCGCCAGACCAGTCGCCAGCGCGACGCCGAGGCCCCCCAGCCGGGGCACGGGCGTCGTGTGGACCTTCCGCTCGTCCGGGATGTCGAGGACGCCGCGCGCCAGTGCCGCCCGGCGCACCAGGGGGGTGAGGGCGAGACCGAGGACTGCCGCACCCGCGAAAGCGGCGACCAGCACCGTGTTAGCGATTCGGGGCGTCATTCATCTCCCCCGGGGCACGACGGTCACGGAGACGCTCGTGCTCAAGTCCCCGACGGCGATCCGGAGGTCCGTGGTCCCGAGGCGCAGCGGGAGGAACGTCAAGGCGATTGCGCTGCCCTGCGCCTGCACCGCGCGGAAGTCGATCAGCCGGTCGGGGCGCGAGTTGTATGCGCCGCGCAGCGCTTGCAGCTGCGGGGCGAGGCTCCGTGTCGCGGAGGGATTGCCGTAGCCGTCCCACGCACCGAGGGTCAGCGAGAACGGGACGTCCAACTCGACGACGATCCGTCCGCCATCAACGCGTTGGTCCTCGCGCGAGAGGGCGAGGTACGTCGCCGCCCCCGGTTCCACGCGCAAGGTGTCCTGCGTGCGGAGCGAATCGACGACCGCCGTGACGAGTGCCATGCCGGCTTTCCAGCCGAGCCGGACGCTGAGCTGCACCTGACCGACGGAATCGGTCACTGCGCTCTCCGGCTCGACCTGCGCGTTGCTCGCCCCGAAGCTCACGCGCTTCCCGGGCACCGGGCTGCCGGAACGCGTGCGGAGCGTGAAGGTGAGCGCGTCGGCGAGGCGGGTCCGGGCGGGCCCTCGTGCGACCGTGCCCGTAAGCGCGGCCTGCAACTCCGTCGGGCCCACGGCTTCAGGCCCCGGGACGACGGCGTCGAGCGACGCCACGGTCGCGGCGCGTGCTCGCACCTCTAGTTGCCCGGAGTGGTGCACCAGCGCACCACGAATCACGAACTGCGCCCGGCCCAGCGCATCGGTCGTGGCACTATCGGTCGGGAGGCCGATCGCCGGGCTGGCCGGGCGCAGCTCGATGCGCTCGCGCGGCACCGCGTTCCCCAGCGAATCCTCGACGGTGACCGAAGCGGTCAGCACGCTGTCCCCACCGGGCCCGAACTCGAGCCGGGGGGGTTGCACCTTAGCGACCGCCGGCGGGCCTGGGCTCACCACGAGGTCGACCGCCGGCCGGCCGGGCAGGCGGGCTCCCGCGCGGCCCACGAGCTCGAGCCGGTAGCGCCCCGCGAGCCGGCCCACGGCCACGTCCAACGTCGCTAACCCACTGTCGTCGGCGACGGTCGTCTCGTCGGCCGGAGGTCCATCGGCCACCTGGGGGACGGCGCGCAGGGCCAAGGCGGCGCCGCTCGCCGGCGCGCCGTTGGCGCGTCGCACTTGCACCGTGAGCGGCGTCCGCGCGCCCGCCAACGCCGCGACCCGCGGGGTCAAGACCATGGCGATCAACGCTCCGGCGGCGAGCGTGGCGCTCGGCGCCGAGCGTTGAGCCCGGCGCGCGGCACAGGCGCCGATGCCGTCGAGGATGTCGGCGTCGGCCTCGAGGCGTCGCAGGTCCGACCAGTCCCGTTCGGTCGGCAGGAACGCCAGGCAGTTGCGACGTACGACCGCGGCGACCTCGCGCCGCTCAATCAGCGGGTTCGCGAGGAGCCGCACCAGATCGCTCTTCTGCAGCGGCGCCGGCGCCTGGGCGAGGGCCGCGGGGCACGTCGCGAGGATCAGGGCACCGAGCAGCCGGGTCACGCGCATCACGGCCGCGGGCAGCCCGAGCGCTCGAATCGCCGCTCGACGGTATGGACGTCGTTGTAGGCGCCCCGGTCTCGCACCCTGCGCACCGAGTCGAGCGCGAACGCGCCTTTGCGCGCGACGTTATAGACGATCCAGCGCGACTCCATTTCGACGAGCCCACGCGCCAACTCCGGGCACGCCATCTGCCGGCGATCGAATAGCTGCGCGCGAATGTCGAACGCCGCGACGGCGAGCGCGAGCGTATCGGTCGCGGCGTCCAGTCGCGCCAGCACCGAGCGCGTCACCGGCTCCTGCGGGCCCGCGACGGCGCGCGGCGCCGCGCGGGACGCGACGATCTGGTTCACGCTCACCGCGCCCGCCAGCGCCAACACACCGACGATCCCGCCAGCGGCGATGCGGATGCGGCGCTCGCCGAAGAACCCGGCGATCTTCTTCATCCCGTGGCCGAACCCCGGGACGGCGCGCGGTGCCGCGCGTGCCCGTTTTGGCTCGTCAGCGAACTCGTCCGCCCCGTCTTCGGGGATGTCGCCGGGGACGTCGTCGCACAGGTCGTCGAGGAACAGGAGCGGTTGTGTCGGCGTGGGGCGAGCTGACGGCGCCCGGGCCGCCGCGCCGGGCGCGGGCACCGGGGCGTCGGCGCTGTGGTAGTTGTCCCACACCGGGCCCGTCGCGGTCGTCCCGTTGGTGAGCGGGGCGGCCTCGTCGCGCCACTCGTAGAAGGGCAGCGGCACCATGGACCAGTCAGGGCCGGCGGAGCTTCGAAACACGCCGCCCAGACACTGCTCGTGCCGCGCGACGACCACTGCGACGTGCCAGGGTTGATCGAAGCACGCCAGATGCGCGTCGACGTCGTGGGGCGAGGGATGAGCATCGACGAACGGGTGGTCGTGATACCACCCGACGATGGTCTGGTCCCTCCCGAGCTCCCGTCGGCCCGCCACCAGCGCGGACCGCAGCACCGGATCGGTCCCGTCGGTGGTAACCGGCACGGCCGGGCCGATGGTCGACTCAATCGCGACCCAGCGCTCGCCCGTGTCGGGGTCCCGACGCAGGCCGCCGAGGAGGAGTCCGATGCAGGCCCCCGGCGCGTCGAGCGCCGCTGGCTGGCGGATGGCCTGGAGGACATGCTGTTTGATGAAGATCGGGAGCGCTGCGCCCTCGGCCTCCGCCGCGGCCGTCGCGTGCGTCGGCATCCAGAGGATGGCCGAGGTGAGCGGCATGACGCCGCTCACGGCAGGCTGGGCCGGCGCACTGAGAACCCCATCCATACCCGCGGCGGTGCTGCAACTTCCTCACCAGAGCGGTCACGCCCGACGTCGGCGGCCCGTCCGCCGCGCGCGCTGCCCCGCCACTCCCAAACAAGTCAACACCTGATGCGAAGTTAGCGGCCCGCGCACCGCGACCGAGAAGGCGGGCGAACCCCTCCGTGACATCACTCGCCGCCCGCGCTGTGGCGGACGCGCAACATGATCCCGCATGACCCAGCGCGCGGGGCGTGGCGACTACGCCAGCGGTGGCGTTCGTGTGGCGGTGCGATCGCTCCGCCGCGCCCCTATGTGGCGGGTCCGCAGCGGGAGCACGGCTCCGCCCCCGAACCGCTTGGTCCGAAGCTGATGCACGAGGCTCGCCCAAGGGCGGGGTACAGGATATGCAGCAGGGTACGGGCACGCCCACGCTTCACCCGTGTTCCCAGGGCCGCACTCGTGCGACCGGGCGGCCTCCGGGCTCCAGAAGGAGACGGACCCTGGGTGCGAGCAGACGTGGAAGAGGGGCTTGAGGACATTCCCGGTGGCCCGATGGGGACCGTGACCGCCATGAACACAGCGCGCCTCCCACAGGTCCGTACACCTAACGAGCCGGACGGGGCTCGGCTCTCGTTGCATGAGCTCGTCGCCGCTGGGCGCCGGCAGGCGCCGTGGCTCGCCTGGACCGCAGCGCTGGTAGTGACCCTCACCGTTGGGCTGACGTTGTGGCAGCACCCGCTGTATGAGGCGCGGACCACCCTGCGGATCGAAGATGACCGTACCGCCAGCCACCCGGGCGATCTGCTCGCCGCGCTCCGGGCGCCCGCCACAATCGAGACGGAGAGTGAAGTCCTTCGCAGCCGCTCGGTGGCCGAGGACGTGGTCGATTCCCTCGCGCTCAACGTGCAGGTACGCGACCCCCGTGCGGCCCGCCGGGGCGACGTGTTCCGGACGCTGCGCGCGACGGCCGAGGTTGTGCCGGGAACCTACGTCGTGCGCCGCGACGCCGACCGATTCGACGTGCGCGCGCCTGATGGGCGCGAGGCACACGGGACCTACGGGACGCCGCTCGCGCTCGCGGGGGTCATCGTGGACGTGAAACGACCGGCGCCGACGAGCGCGACGTCCGTGGCGCTCTCAGTCGTGGCCGCCGGAGCGGCGGCCGCCGCGCTGCGTGACGCGCTCAAGGTGAGTCGCCCGCAGGCGAACGGCGCGATCGTCTCGGTCACCTACCAGAACACCGACCCCGTGCTGGCGAGCGATGTCGCGAACGCCGTCACCCGGTCCTACATCGCGCGACGCAACGGGTTTCAACGGCAACAGGCGCATGCGGCCATCGAGTTCCTGCAAACCCAGGTCCAGACGATCGGCGGCGAACTGCAGCAGGCCGAGCGCGCGCTCGAGCAGTTCCGGCGCGCCAAGTTCGTGATCGAACCACAGACCCAAGCGAACGAGCAAGTGCGCCGGCTCGCCGAGCTGCGCGCTCGGCGCGAGGAGCTCGCGGCGCAGCGCAGTCAACTCCGCGCGTTGCTGGCGCGGACCCGACTGCCCGCCGAGAGCGCGGGGACTTGGGCCGACTTTCTGGGGGCGCCGTCGCTCATCTCGAGCCCCGCGACGAGCGGTCTGGTGCAGCAGCTGTCGTCGCTCGAAGCCGAGCGGGCGCGCCTCCTGACGTGGCGCACGACGGCTGACCCGGACGTCGCCGGGACCGAGCGGACCATCCGGGTGCTCCGCGCCCGGCTCGCCGAGCTCGTGGCCAGTCAACTCGCCGGGCTCGACGACGGCGCCCGCTCGGTGGACACCGCGCTCGCGCGGTTCGACGCGACACTGGCGCAGGTCCCGCAGGTCGAGTTGGAGTACGCGCGGCTGCGGCGTCAGGTGGACCTCGACACGCAGCTGTTCACCCTGTTGCAGACACGCCTCAAGGAGTCGCAGATCTCGGAAGCGATGGAGATCGCCAACATCCAGGTCGTGGACCCGGCCATCGTCCCGACAGCCCCGGTGGGCCCCCGGCGGCTCTTCAACCTGTTGTTCGGTGTGGCGGGGGGGTTGTTGCTCGGGGCGCTGGTGGCGCTCGTCCGCGAGTCGGCTGACACGCGCGTGCGCTCGCGCGATGACCTCGCCCGCCTGACCGAGCTGCCCCTCCTCGCGGCCATCCCCCGTATTGCCGCGAGCCATGGGCGGCGCCGCCAGCATGAGTCGGCTAAGCTGATGGCCGGCCGGCTGGTGACCCGCCACGCACCGCGGAGCCCGGCCGCCGAAGCATACCGCGCGCTGCGCACCAGCCTCGCCTTCTCAAGCGCACGCCGCAAGGCACCCCTCAAGACGGTGGTGGTCACGAGCCCCGAGCCGCAGGATGGCAAGACCACGACCGCGGTGAACTTGGCGATCAGCCTGGCCGAGCAGGGACAGCGCGTGGTCCTGCTCGGCGCGGACCAACGACGCCCGGTGCTCCACGAGGTGCTCCAGACGGCGCGTGCCCCCGGCCTGTCCGACCTCCTCGACGGGACGGCGCAGGTCGAGGCCGCCTTACACCCCATCCCCCTCCCGGTCCACGCCACGGGCGCGCTCGACTTCATTGCGGCGGGCCGACCGGTGCCGAACCCGGCGGAACTGCTCGGGTCGGCCGGCGCCCGCGAGCTGCTGCGGGTCCTGGCGCAGCGCTACGACGTGGTGATCCTCGATACGCCTCCGCTCAACGCCGTGACGGACGCCGCGGTGCTCGGGACCCTGGTGGATGGCTTGATCGTCGTGGCTCGCATGGGGGCGACGCATGGTGAGGAACTACGCCAAGCGGTGGAAGAGCTTGACCGCATCGGCGCGCGTGTGGTCGGCATGGTGCTGACGGATGTCCATCACAGCGAGGACCGCTATGGCTACCGGTATGGCCACTATGATTATCGTGAGACCGAAGACAGCGACGACAGCGCGGCCAGCAGTGCGGCGCAGTGACGCGTGGTGGGTCGGGCTGGCGCTCACGTGCCTCGCCGTCCCGGCGGCGGCACAGCGACAGGACTTGAGGGCAGCCGTCGCAGATCCCCGCGACGCGAGCGCCGGCGTACGCCCAGGTGACCTGGTCCGCGTGTGGGTCTGGCGCGAGAAGGACTACTCGGGGGAGTTCTCAGTCGACACGCGCGGCACCGTGGTGCTGCCCCTGCTGGGCGGCGTGACCGTCGCCGGACGGACCGCGGAGCAGCTGTCCGACACGCTGCGGGACGCGTACCGGCAGTACCTGAACAACCCGTCGATCCAGGTCACCGTGCTGCGGCGCGTGACCGTGCAGGGCGAAGTCGTGAAACCCGGCCTCTACCCGGCGGACGCCACGATCACGGTCGCCGATCTGATCTCGCTCGCCGGCGGCGTCAGCCCGATCGGTAACCAAGACAAGATCCGCCTCATGCGCGACGGCCGCGTGCTCGTCGCGAGCCTGGGCCCCGGAACCGTGCTGCAACGCTCGCCGGTACAATCCGGCGATGTCGTCTACGTGCCGCAGAAGAGTTGGTTCGTCCGGAACGGCAGCACCTTTTTGTGGGGCGCCGTCACGGTCGCGGGCGCCCTTGCCGTGCACGCACTCACCCGTTGACCGCGGGCGCGCCGCGCGGGGCACTCTGCATCGCGTCGTAGATTCCCCGGATCCGCTCGACCATGCGCTCGGCCGTAAACTCCCGGGCGACCCGCGCTCGTGCGGCCTGGCCCAGGCGTGCGCGTAACCCCGCGTCGTCGAGCACCCGACCGAGCGCCGTCACGAGGGCGTCCTCGTCCCGCGGGGGCACGAGGAACCCGGTGATCCCGTCCTGATTCACGAACCGCACGCCGGTCGGCAGATCCGACGCGATCACGGGTTTTCCACACGCCATCGCTTCCAGCTGCGCGATGCCGAACGCTTCACGGCGATCGATGGAGGGCAGCACCAACACGTCGCATGCGTGGAGCAGGATCCGGCGGTCCCGGTCGGAGACGGCGCCGAGGAAGCTGGCCCGGTCCGCGACCCCCAACTCCCGTGCCAGGCGGCGCCACGCGCGGCCCATGGGGCCCGCGCCGACGATCACCGCGTGCGCGTGACGCCGCCGGAGCGCGCCGAGCAGGACGTCGAGGCCCTTGTAATGGCGGAGCGCGCCGACGAACAGAATGATCTGGGCCCCGAAGCGCTCCCGCTGCCGCGCGACGAGCGCCGCTTCGCCGTCGCGCAGCGCGAAGGCCGCCACATCAACCCCATACGGCACGATGGTGCACTTGTCCCGATACGCCGACAGCAGGTCCGAGGAGCTCAAGTACTCGGGTGACCCCGCGAGGATCCAATGTGCGGCGGCGAAAGTGCGGGCCATGAGCGGCCGGTAGCCCGGGAGCAGCCAACGCTGTCGCACGACGTCGGCGTGATAACTGATGACGAGCGGCACGCGCCGGGCCGCGAGCAGGTAGGCGAGGTCGCCCATGGGGTTGGGAAAGTGCAGGTGGACGAGTTCTGGGCGGAGGCGCTGGAGCTCGCGGGGCATGGTCGGACAGAGCGGCACGGCCGCGTAGCGACCGAACTCCGGGACCCGCACGACCTGAACGCCGTCCACCCGTTCCTCCACGCGGTGGCGGGAGCGGCTCGGCACGAGCACCGCCACCTCGCGGTCCCGCGCGAGCGCGGTGCAGAGCAGTTGCATGTGCTGCTCGATGCCACCGGGCGTCGGCGGGTGGTAGTCCTTGAAGACGTGCACGACCCGCACGGGTTTAGGCGCTCCCGATGGCACGGTAGGCGTCCACTACGGCGGCCGCGTGCCGGGCCGGGTTGAACCAAGCCGCCGCGCGCTCCCGACCGGCGCGGCCGAGCTCGGCCCGTCGTCCCCCGTCCCCGAGCAACCGGACGACCGCCGCCGCGAATCCGGCGATATCACCCGGAGCCACGAGATAGCCGTCCTCCCCGTCGCGTACGATCTCGGGGACGCCGCCGCTTGCGGCCGCAACGACGGGACGCCCAGCCGCCATCGCTTCGGCAATCACGCGCCCAAACGGTTCGGGCGCCGTGGGGCAATGCACCAGCACATCGAGGGCCGCCAGGAGCTCGGGCACGTCATCCCGCGCCCCTAGGAACGCCACGCGCTCGGCCAGTCCCAGCTGCGCCGCGCGGCGCGGCAGCGCCTCGGCATAGCCCGTGTGGCCCTCCGTTTCGTAGATCGCGCCTCCGGCGACCAGGAACCGCGCGGCCGGGACGGCGTCGGCCACGGCGCGCGCGATCGCGAGAAAATCCTCGTGTCCCTTCCAGGGGGTGAGATGCGCGATCATCCCCACGAGCGGCACCTGGGGCGACACCCCGAGCTCCGACCGTACGCGATTGGGGCTCAGGTCCGGGCGGAAGCGGTCCAGGTCCACCGGATTGCGCAGGGCGATGACGGGCGGGCCGGGATTGGCGGGCGATCGGATGGCCGCCGCGACCGCCTCCGAGTTGGCAAGGATTAACGCTGGGAGCCGGTGTGCCGCCGTACGGAACAAGCGGCCCACGAGCCCCCCCGGCGGGAAGTCGCGCAGATGCCACACCACGGGCCGGCGCAGCATCCGTCCCGCGAGCCCGGCGAGCACGTGGGCTTTGAGCCCGTTGCTGTGCAGCAGGTCGGCGCGCGTGCGCCGCGCCAGCGCCGCGAGGCGCAGCACGCTCGGCCCGGTGTAAGCCGCCATCCTGAGCGCGCCGGCGAAGCGCGTGGGCAAGGTGTAGCGGGACGCGCGCCGCAGCGCTGCCGGGACGTCCAGGACCACGGTCGGCACGGCGAGCTGCGCTAAGGCCTGCGCGAACGGCCCGTCTCCGAAGAGCGCCACCGTGGGCTCAACGCCGAGGCGCCGGAGCGCGGCGAGGAGCAGGAGGAGACTGTGCTCCGCGCCACCCAGCTCGCGGCCCGGGTTTACGACGAGGACGCGGCGGACCCGGCCCATGTCTCGCCCACGGCCTCGGCGAACAGCCGTCGCGCGTCCGTGGCCATGCGATCCCAAGTGAACCGCTCCCGGACGCGGCGGCGCCCGGCGTCGCCGAGCCGTCGCGCCAGGGCCCGATCCTGGAGCAGCGCGAGGATCGCGTCGGCCGTCGCCCCAGCGTCCAGCGGATCCACTAGGATGCCGGTTTCCCCATCCACGACCGCATCCACCAGACCACCCGAGCGTCCGGCGACCACCGGCTTCCCACTCGCGGCCGCCTCAAGACACACGATCCCGAACCCTTCGACGCCGCCACCCGCCACGGACTCGCGGCTGAGCTGGACCAACACGTCGCAGGCGCGGTAGAACCCGGCCAGCTGCTCATCGGGGACCTCGCCGGCGAACACGACTGCGTCCTCAGCCCCGACACTGCGCGCCAGCGCGGCGAGGTACTCCCGCAGCGGCCCGTCACCGACGATGATGTAGCGGACGCTGGCGCATCGCGCCTTGATCAGCGGCAAGGCGCGGATCACGGTGTCGTGCCCCTTGTACGGCTCGGTGAGGCGTCCGACGCTGAGAATCGTCCGAGTGCCGGTGTCAGCCCGCTCCCCGGTGCCGGTCGGCGCGCTCCCGAAGCGTGCCAGGTCGACGCCGGGATAGAGGAGTCGGACGCGGTGCGGCGCCACCCCGTGACGGAGCACGGCCGCCTCGGTGAAGTGACTGCACGCAATGACCATGTCGGCGCCGCGGAGCACGCGACGCACGATGTGCTGTTGGCGCGGCCGGCGGATTTCGTAGGCGTACACAAACACCACGTAGGGGATGCCGAACACCCGCCGCACGAGGAGCGCGGCCGGCGCGGTCAGCACGTGGCCGCACACGATCACGTCCGGCCGCCCCGTGAGGGCCCGCCAAGCGGTCGCGCTGCTCAGCTGGAGGAGCCAGGGCCCCGGGCCGAGGGCGGCGCTCCGCAGGCGCTTCACGGACGGGCCCGACCGCGGGTCGCGCGCGGCGCCCCCCGCCCTTGGGGCGAACACCGTGACATCAGCGGCGGGGAGCCGATGGGCGAGCTCGAACATCCAGTTCTGGATGCCACCGCGGGCGGGAGGATAGTCCCAAGTCAACAGGAGAACGTTCACCGCGCGACTCGCGGGCGGTCGCCGTCGAAGAACGCCCGCGCCCAGAGCTCGAGACACACCAGCGTCCAGACGACCTGCCCGTACCGCGCGCGGCCCGCCCCGCGCGCCAGCAACGTCTCGAGCCGCTTGGGGTCCAGCCAGCCGCGCTCCGACGCTCGGCGATCGAGCAAGATGTCCCGGACGAAGCTCCGGAGCGCACCCGACACCCACTGGTCGAGCGGGACCTGAAACGCGTGCTTGCGCCGTCGCAGCGTGGCGCGCGGCACGATGCCGTGCATGGCGCGCTTGAGGATCAGTTTGCTGCCGACGTTCTTCACCTTCACCCGGAGCGGCAGGCTCGCGACGAACTCCACCAAACGGTGATCCAGAAATGGGACCCGCGCCTCCACCGAAGCCGCCATGCTCATCTTATCCATCTTGGTGAGGAGGTCGTCGACCAGCCAGGTATGGATATCGAGCGCCATCAGCCGGTGGAGCACATCCGGCGCGCCGCGGCCGCCGGCGGCGAAGTAGGGCGCGATCCGCGTCTCGGCCACGCCCGCCGGGACCGCGTCGGTCAGGGCCGGCCCCACGACCTGCCGCCGCAGTTCGGGATCGAGCGCCCCGACCCACTGCAGGTGCCGGGCGACGTCGTCCCGCTCGGTCAACAGGTTGGCGACGGCGCGCCGGTAGCGCGGCCCCAGCGGCGCCAGCCGACTGAGCGGCAGCAGCACCCGCTCGCGGACCGTCGCCGGGAGGAGCCGTTTGAGCCGCTGGGCGAGCGCAAACCAGGCGTAGCGCGGATAGCCGCCGAGCAGCTCATCGCCGCCCTCCCCGGTGAGGGCGACCGGGACCACCTGGCGCGCGAAGCGGCAGACGAGATAGGTCGGGAGCGCCGCCGCATCGGCGACGGGTTCGTCCATGTGCCACATGAGGTCCCCGAGGAGGCCGGCGGCGTCCGGTTGGATCAGGAGCTCGTGATGAGCCGTCCCGAAGTGCCGCGCGACGCGCCCGGCTTCGGCGATCTCGTTGTGCCGACCGGGGAGCTCAAAACCGACTGTAAACGTCTCGACCGGCCGAGCGGACGACCGGGCCATCATCGCGACGACCGCGCTCGAGTCCACGCCGCCCGAGAGCAGCGCGCCCACCGGCACGTCGCTCACCAAGTGCCGCTGCACCGCCTGACGAAACGTCGCGCCAAACTCCTCGGCGGCTTCGTCCAGCGTCGTGCCTGGCTGGAAGTCGCCGAGTAACAGCTCCCAGTAGCGCCGCACGTCCACGCGGCCTCCCGCCGCGACCAAGACGTGTCCCGGTGGCAGCTTATGGACACCGCGAAACAGGGTGTCGGGCCCGGGCACGTACTGGAGGGCGAGGTAGAGATCCAGCGCGCCGGTGTTCAACGCGGCGGGAAACCCGGGATACTCAAACAGGGCCTTCGCCTCGGACGCAAACAGGAACGCGCTCCCCACAGTGGCGTAATACACCGGCTTGATGCCCAGCCGGTCGCGGGCGAGGAGGAGCCGGCGCCGGCGGCTATCCCACAGCGCGTACGCGAACATCCCCTCGAGCAGATGGACGGAGGCGTCGCCGTATTCCTCATAGAGGTGGAGCAGCACCTCCGTGTCGCTACCGGTAGCGAAGCCATGCCCGCGCCCCTCCAACCGACGGCGCAGCTCCCGATAGTTGTAGATCTCGCCGTTGAAGACCACGGTGAGCGTCGCATCTTCGTTACACATGGGCTGATGCCCGCCCCCGACATCGATGATGCTGAGCCGTCGCACGCCCAGCCCGATCCCCTCGTCGCAGAACAGCCCACGGTCGTCTGGTCCGCGATGGACCATGGTGTCCGTCATGCGCTCGAGCACGCCAGGATCCACCGCGCCCACGACGCCGCAAATACCGCACATGCTAGGACCCGACCGTTCGCCAGGCCGCCAGGAGTTGCTGGGCGACCGCCTCGTTGGTATAGGCGGCAAGCACGCGGGCCCGTCCGCGCGCGGCGAGCTCGATGCGACGCGTCGGGTGCGACAGCAGGTCGCCCAGTGCTCCCGCCAAGGCGGCCGGGTCCCCTTCCCTGACCACGATACCGGCCTCCCCAATAACTGCCGGGATTGCCCCGGAGTCCGAGCCAATCACCGGAACACCACACGCCATCGCCTCGATCAGGACGTGCCCGAACTGCTCGTTCCACGTGGGCGCGCTGAGCGACGGGAGCACGAGCACGCTCATCCGGCGCAACTGGGTCGCCACGGCGTCGTGGCCCACGGCCCCGTGCAGCTCGAGACACCCCTCGAGTCCCAGGAGACGCGCGTGGGCGCGCACGGCGTGCCTCAAGGGCCCGTCACCGACGATGAGCACCCGGACGCGCTTCGGGAGGCGCGCGACAGCGTCGAGGAGCACCAACAGTCCTTTCTGGGGGACGAGCCGACCGACGAAGCCGACGACCGGATCTTCGGGCCCGCCGGCGGGCTGTGCCGGGAAGAACATGCCGGGGTCGACACCGAGCTGCGGGAGCACGTGCACGGGGCCAGCGAACCCGCGCTGCTCCAGCAGGCGCTTTGCTTCGGCGTTCCCGGCCACGGCCGCCGCCGCGCGGCGGGTCACCGCTCGGCGAATCCATTCGAACGGCGGCGGCAGGCGTCGATCGCTGTTTTCCCACGTGAAGAAGATGAAGGGCACGCGCCGGCGCGCACACACGAGCGCGACCTCCAATGCCGCCACGCTCCAGGGCTCCTCCTCGAGATGAACGAGGTCCGGCCGGAAGACGCTGAGGGCGCGCTGCAGGACGAACGGGGAGTAGGTGAGCAGCGCCGCGAATCCCCCCGACCAGGCTGGCAGCGCCGCGGTCTCGAAGGGGTGCGTCGTCGAGGGCGCCCGCAGCGTCTGACCGATGTCGCGGTTGGTCCAGTGCCGGGGCACGAGGAGCTTGATCTCGACGCCGGGAGCGCGGGCCAGCGCCTCCAGCTTCCCCCGATTGGCTGCCACGACGTAGGTGTGCGAGATGACCACGGCCCGCATTACGCGAGCGCCCGCGGTCGTCCGGCGGCGACCCTCATGCCCGGCTGTCGAGCGCCTGGCGATAGACGTCGACGGTCCGCGCAACGGTGCGCTCCCACGAGAATCGCTCCGCGGTCTCCCGCCCGCCGCGCGCTACTCGGGCTCGCAGGGCCTGATCGCTCGCGAGACGACGGAGGTGCGCGGCGAGCGTGGTCACGTCCCCCGCATCCTCAAGAATGAGGGCATCGACCCCGTCCGTCAGGTAGTCGGACACGCCAGCGGCGCGGCTGACGATGGTGGGGAGGCCCGACGCCATCGCTTCAAGCGTGGCCAGGCTGAACGTGTCGTAGCGCGTGGGCAGGGCGAAGCAGTCGGCGGCGGCGTAGTAGGGCACGATGTCGGGTGTCGCACGGACGAAGGTCACCTGGTCGCCCGACGTGGTCCGCAGGTGTGTTCTCGCGCGAGGACCGACTGCCAGCGCCTGAACCCCCGGACCAGCGACATGCACGGCGTCCACGAGTGTCCCGAGCCCTTTGCGACGGTCATCGCGCCCGACAAACGCCACGACGAAAGCGTCTGGCGCGAGACCCAGCCGCTCGCGTGTCGCCTGTCGGAGCGTCGCGCGATTCCGGGGGTGAAAGGCCTGGGCATCGACCCCCGGTGGAATCACGGTGACGGTGGCACCGTCGACACCATAGTAGCGCTCGATTTCGCCCTTCACCCGGTCCGAGACGGCGATGACGCGGCGCGTCCCTCGCCTGGTCAGGCAATGGCGCTCCGCCGCCACGCCAAGCGCGTAATTGAGCCGTCGGACCCACGTGACGTCGTGGTGCTCAGCCCGGCGCATCGCGGCGTTGCAGCAGTGAGCCGTCACGACATCGCCGATGGGGGCGTCGGCCCCCTGGACGTGTACGACATCGAGGCGCGACTTCGCGACGATGCCCGCCGCCATCCAGAGCGTCGCGAGCCGCACGGCGGCGGGGCGGTTCACGATGGGGAGGGCCCGACATTGAACGAGGGATCGCAGGGGGGGCCAGAAGGCTCCAGCGTGGATGACCACGTCGTGCTGCGCCGCGAGCCGCTTCCCCAACTCGATCACATAGCGCCCGTGACTATTCTCCGGCGTGCAGCTCGGAACGAAGAAGCCGATCCGCATGGTCACGTGTCGAGGCTCGGATGAGCATCCCAATGAGTAGCCAGAAGTAGATCGCGCTCGGCAGGGCCGCCTGGGGTTGGGCGATGACGGACACCACTGGATAGGTCCCCGCCATGAGCGCCGGCCCGAGCAACAAGTCCTTGACGGGACCGGGCGAAAGCTTCCGCCAAGCCCGCACGCCCCGCAACCCCACCTCGACCGCGAAATACACGAACACGAGCAGGCCCACGAGCCCCATTTCCGCCGCCGCAGCCCCATAGCCGCTGTCCACGTTCGTCGTCGGCAGATCGCGGAACAGCGGATCGGCGACGAACTGCGGTACGCCGGCAGTGTAGCCCAGGCCCATCCCCATCGGGTGCGCGAGGGCGATCTCCACCCCGCGCACCAGCGGCTGGAACCACTTCCAGAAGAACGCCTCGGGATCGAGGATGGTGGCGAACCGCTGGCTGGCCACCGAGCCCACCTGCAGACCCACGACCACGAGGACGAGGCCGACCACGACGCTCGCCCGGGTGACGGCCTGCACCTTGGACCGGACCCCGGGGAGGACGAGGACCATGAGTGCGCCGGCCAGCGCGAGCCGCACCACGGGCCCGCGACTGCCGGACACAATGATTGCCACCCCCATGGTCGCGAACGCGGCGGCGGCCGCCACGCGCCAGCGGCGCGGCACGCCGTCCGACACCACGACGCCGAAGGCGAGCATCATCAGCAGCGCCATGTTGTCCGCGAACGTGCCTGGGGCCACGAAGGTCGAGAAGGCGCGAAACACGGTGCCCGTGGTGGCCGACCACGCCAACTGGGCGTAGCGGCTGTAGTCGTCGCTCCAGCTCGCAAACGCCTGCGGCCCCGCGATCCATTGGTAGATCCCATAGAGCCCGGTCGCGCACCCGAGCGTCAGCAGCAGGGCATAGAGGCGCTGGAGCTGGCGCACGCTCCGGAAGGTATACAATCCCACGAAGTAGAAGGCCAAGTACAGCAACCAACTCCGCAGTCCGAGCAGGCTGCGCAGCGGTGCGGCCTCAGGGTTGAACAGCGCGAGGACGCACCACACACCCAGGAAGATCATCGGCGCTGTGAGGGCACTCTGGGCGAAGAGCGGCCGGCGGGCGCTGCTCCGTGCGAACGCCACCGCGAGCACGATGAGGCTTGCCAACGCATCGGGGACGAGGTAGCCCAACCACCAGACGCCGAGCAGCTTCACCGGGCCGAGGCAGAACGCGAGCACCAACAGGACGGAGACCGCGAAGTCCAGGGGCCGGCGCTCCCGCGGCCCGGTGTCGCGCGGCGGGGCTCTGGTAAGGAGCGGCGCGGCGTTCGCGGTCGCGGTCATTGGTCGCGGTACCCGATCCCACCGCGCGCGCCGCCTGCAGGGTGCCACGCGCGCGGCGCCGTCGCCTCATCCCGCCACCTCATGTCAGGTCCGGAACGGGCGCTGGGGTGATCGCGCGTCGCGGCGACGTCTCGGCGAGCCTCGCCACCGCATCCGTGATGAGCTCCCAGACAAAATGCCGTTCGTAGAGCGTCCGAGCACCCTTAGCGATGCGCTCTCTCAGGTCCGCGCGGCGCGCGAGAGCCAGGAGCGCCTCCGCCAGCGCCCCGCAGTCCCCGGCCGGCACCAGGTAGGCATTCACCCCGTGAGCGAAGCGTGGGTCAACCTGCGGGCCACGCGTGGTCAGGAGCGGGAGGCCGTGCTGCAGCGCCGTGATGGCACTCGTGCGTCTGGCCGAGACCCCGTCGACGAACGGCATGATCGCGATATCGCACGCGCCGAGCGTGCGTGAGATCTCCGGGTGGGGCAGCGGGCCGGTAAATTCGACCCGCGGGAGCGGAAGTCCCTTGGCCCGCAGCAGCTGTTCCACATGGCGGCGTTCTCGGTCGGCGCCCGATCCCCCCGCCCAGACGAAGCCGGCCGCCCGGTGGTCGGCTTGCAGGCGCGCGACCGCTACGAACACGGCGACGAGGTCGCGATCGTGCACGTTCCCGAACCCGCCCACGAGCACTCCGTCGGAGGCGCCGAGGACGCGTCGGCGAATGGTGGCCCGCTCCTCCGCCGTCAGGGCCGCGACGGGGATATTGCTCCCGACCGGGATGAGCGCGATGGGCTTGAGGATTCCGGCTCGCCGCAGGCCGCGGCGTCCCCGCGGCGTTGGGGTCACCAGCGCATGGCTCGCGTAGGCGGTGACGACGGCCATGGCCCGTTGCCAGAGCGAGCCGGCCACGCGGCGAGGCGAGGCGTTCAGAGGCACGTACGCCTCGTGGAACGTGGTCACGACGCGTGCGGGCGTCAGGGCGCGGATCAGCAGGGGCAGCAGGTTGATTCCCAGCGTGATCCCGCGCCCGTCGAACGCATGCGGCGCGTACTGAATGACGACCACGTCGCAGCGGAGCGCGCGCACACTCTGCACGACCTGCGGGAGGGCTCGGAGTCCCCAGGCCTCAACGATACGGTGCACCGTGAAGTTGGGCGGCAGGGGATACAACGTGTCGTCCAAGACGCCGCGCGCGGTCAGGACGTGGACTTCGTGGCCTAGCCGGGCCAGGCCGCACCCCAGGAAGTACGTGTAGTCGCCCACGCCGCACTGTTGGGGCGGAAACCGCGCAGAGAGCAGGCACAGTCTCATGAGGGTACGTCCCGGCTCCGGAGGTCGCTGGCGTCTGGTCGACCCATGCCCACAGGCACAGGCCACTGCACCAGCGACACGGCCGCCTCACGACGACGCAGCACTGCGAGGATCGCTGCCCACAGCACCCCGACGATGCAGGCCCACGCCGGGTCGACGGGGATGCGGTAGCGGAGGCCAGACCCGGCGAGCGACTGCATCAGCATCCAGTACCCGGCGAAGAGAAGCCAGGGCAGGAGCCGGTAGAAGCGCCGGGCAGGTATGAGCCGGATGGCGAAGAGCAGGGACAGCAAGACGGTGCCTTTGGCATACCAAGCCGTCGCCGCCGCGAATGGCGACCGCGACACGACCGCCACGGGAAGCAGGGCCATCCAAAACCGCATCCACACGAGCCCGAGGAATTTTAGAGGATTGGACGCCAGGAAGCGCAGAAACATGTCCTGCAGTTTCGCCTCCCGGGCCCCCTCATCCGGCAAGTCTTGGATGCGGGCATCAAAGACGTCTATCGGTTGCGTCCCGGAGACCGCCCGCTCGCTGAATTCCACGGTGAGGCCGGGGTGATTATGCACCCACGCGTTCGTGCCCACCTTCGTGGAAAACGGAATCAGCCGCTTCCAATGCACGTAGTTCCTCACCGCCCAGGGCGTGGCGAACGTAAGGAACGCGAGGCCGAACACCAGGCAGGGCGCCAGGCGCTGCCGCACGAACGGGCGCTTGCGCGCCTCAAACAGCAAGACTCCCGCGATGATCCACGGGAAGAGCGTAAACGTGGAGCGGACGAGACAGAGGAGCACCAGCAACCCCGCGAGCGCGATCGCCCGACGCTCCGCGTGCCGACTGGGTCGCGCCAGGACCGACAGCAGCGCCACCACCAGCGGGACACACAACGCTTCGCTCATCATAGCGACGGACGACCAGATGAGCGTGGGGTGTGCCGCATAGAAGGCGCCCCCGATCGCCCCGGCCACACCGCCGCCGACCCGCGCGGCCGCCAGCACGATCCAGCGGGCCGCCAGCGCCGCCAGGGCAATTTGAATGAGAAAGACGGGCAGTTCGTTGCCTGCCCCGAAGACCGCGTAGACACTCGCCACGAACGCCGGGTAGCCGAAGCCAGGGAACGCGGTCGGCTGTCCGGGAGTCGAGATTAGCCATTTGGAATCCAGGACGAAGCCGCGTCCCGCGACGAGGTTGCGTGCGACTTCGTCGTACTCGTGCTCGTCCTCGGTCAGCGGCTCCAGCTGGACGCGCGCCTCGAGGAACGGCACGACGCCTTGCGGCAAAGCGGCCCGTTGGCGCGGTGGGATCGGAGCGATCGCGATCTGCGGCGCCGCGCCCGGTAGGCTCACCAGCAACCCGACGCGGAACGCGGCCGCGACGACGACCCAGGTCCAGGGCGACCACAGGATCTGGAGGCGCGGCACCTCACCCCGAACGAACCAGTGCCGATCCGTGATCCGCGCGGGTCCGTCCGCCGTCGCCGGCCCCTGGTGCAGCGGGACCTGGTCCAGCGTCGTGGGGAGAGGCGTCAGACCTCCTCAGGCAGCGTGGCGTCGGGTGCGGTCCAGCGCCGCCACAGCGCGGCTGCTTGCGCCCTCGTGCGCCGACGCTCATCTGCTGACAGGAAGAGCCTATAGCCGATCACACCCACGGCCCCCATCGCCAGCCCCGCCACGAGGATCACGGAGGATAGGGTGGACATGACGGCGCGGAGCGGCAGCAGGAGCGGCAGGCTGAGGACTGTGGTGGCGAAGACGGGGACCACGACCGATCCTACCCATTCCCCCATGGCCGTCCGCACGACGCGCGTACTGAAGTACCACACGTCGAGCGCCGCGAGGACGAGCACGGACCCGGTCACCGATGCCGCCGCGCCCCCTAACCCCCAGCGCGGCGTGAGCAGCAGCAGGCCGGCGAGGTTGAGCCCGCCCGTGAGCGCCGTAAACGCGGACGTCACCCACGGTCGCCCCGCGCCTTCGATCGACACGGCACTCAAGCTGGCCACCCCCATCCAAAAGGCCCCGAACGCGAGCAGGCGCAGTGCCACCGTGCCGTGCGCCGCAAACTCGGGGCTCATCCAATACGTAAGGAGTTTGTCCCCGAACACGATGACCACGAGGGCGGGCGCGAGCGTGAGCCACGCGACGAAGCGCGCGCTGGACGCGTAGGCGCGCCGGAACTCCCCGAGTTCCCCGCGGGCCACGCTCCCACTCGAGTGTGGCAGGGCGACCGTCGCGGCCGCAGCTCCCAGGGTCCCGACACGCTGCCCGATGTTGAACGGCACCGCGTAGTACCCCGTCATGGCGACCGACAACACTCGCGAGATGACGAGCCGGTCGAGCTGCTGGAGCGCAATCTGCCCCACCTGGTTGAACAGCATGAAGCCGCCGAACCCGAACAGCTGCCGGAGCGTCTTGCCCTCGAGCCGCGGCACAATCCGGATCCCGGGTACCAGGCGACGCAGCACGACCCACTGCACCAGGGCGCTCGCCGTCATGAGGCCGGCATACAAGCCGACCACGGCTCGCAACCGCCCCCCGAATGCCACGAGGATGGCGGCGCCGACGCCGTACAGCGCGCCATTCAGGAGGCCGAACAGGGCCACGTAGTCAAAGCGCAACAGGCCGCGAAACACGGCCCCGAACATCGTGAGCGCCGCGGTGAAGGGCAGCGAGCAGGCGATGAGCAGCGTCGCCGTTTCCGCCGTCGGGACC
>DATBBW010000131.1:0-8213 GCA_036270795.1 Gemmatimonadales bacterium
CAACGTCGTGCTCCTGAGCGATGGGATCCAGGACGTCGGGGCGCGCCTGGCGCGCGGCGGCAACCCCATCGGCCAGATCGATCTCTCCCCCTTGGAGTTCCTGTCACGCAGCGTGACGGTGCGGCTGTTGTACGCCTCCCCTACGGTGGGCGATAGCTGGAAGCGCCTGATCCGCCGCAAGCGCGTGCGCCTGTGGACCGTGCTGGCGCCGGTGATGGTGGGATGGCACCGCCAGTACAAGCCGGGCGTCCCGCTCGAGCGTCAGGCCGACTTGTGGAAATGGGTGCAGGACAACGTGGACTTCCGGGCGCGGGGCGGCGCCCTGTAGCGACCGGCCCCCCCCGCCCCAGTGGACGGTCCGCTGGCGGGAGCGCGAGCTCGCGGTTGCTAGTTACGCGCAGTAGCGATCGAACGCACCGATCAGGTCGGCCGCGATCTCCTGGGCCGGCCGCCCCTCGATCTGCTTGCGCTCGAGCATGAACACGAGCTCCCCATCGCGAAATAGCGCCATCTGCGGCGACGAGGGCGGGTAGCCAGTGAAGTAGCTGCGCGCCCGCTCGGTCGCGTCGACGTCCTGCCCGGCGAACACGGTGACGAGCCGGCGGGGACGCGGAGCGTGCTGAAGCGCGAGGGCGGCGGCCGGGCGGGCGTTGCGCGCCGCGCACCCACACACCGAGTTCACGACGACGAGCGTGGGGTCGCGCGGGTGCTCGAGCACCTGGTCGACCTCGGCGGGCGTGCGCAGCTCCTGGAACCCGAGACGCACCAGCTCCTCGCGCATTGGCTGGACGAGGCGCGGGTCGTAGCGGGGGACATTCAAGCCTGGCATGGCGTATCGCTGCTCGATTAAGGGAGGGGAGCGCTCGTCCGAGCCACTCCTCCCTACCAACCTAACACGATCAGGCAGCGCGTTGTACGCCCGTCGCGCCTAGGACTTGCTAGCGAGCGTGTCGGCGGCGCGCTCCACCGCGCGTACCAGCCGGGTGGCCAGCCACAGGAAGTAGATCACTGCGGCCACCCACAGGAGATGGCCCAGCTCCCCGAACCCGTAATGCCAGTACATCGTCGCCTCCCTTCATGGTCCCGCCACCCGCCCCACCGCCTACCCCACCTACTGCACGGGGGGCGAGCGAGTTTCACGCCGCCTCGGATCTGGCCCGCGGCGCGCTTATACTAGACGGGAGGCCCGATCCCGGACCCTCCCGAACAGGAGCGTCGCCCCTGCGGGTGCTGATCGTGGAAGATGATCCCGAGCTGGCCGGGCTGGTGCGCGACGGCCTCAGGGCCCAGCGCATCGACCCCACCCTGGCCACGACGTTCGCCGACGGCCGCGAGCGGGCCGCGCTCGGCAGCTACGACGTGATCATTCTCGACGTCCGGCTGCCCGGCGGCACCGGGTTCGATCTGTGCGGGGACCTGCGGCGTCGGGGGGTCACCACCCCCGTCCTCATGTTGACCGCGCTCGACGCGGTGGACGACCGGGTGCGCGGGCTCGAGGTCGGCGCGGACGACTACCTCACGAAGCCGTTCGCCTTTCGGGAGCTCGTGGCGCGGCTCAAGGCCCTCGCGCGGCGGCGCCCGGCGCTCACGCCGGTTCGCTACCGCATCGCCGACCTGGACGTTGACGTCGCCGCCCGCCAGGTCCGCCGGGCGGGGCGGCCACTCACCCTGACCGCGAAGGAGTTCGCCCTGCTCGAGCTGTTCGTGAGCCACCCGGGTCAGGTGCTCGACCGCGCCACGATCACGGCGCACGTGTGGGACGACAATCACGACCCCTTCGCCAACCTGCTCGAGGTGCTGGTGCGGCGGTTGCGCCGCAAGATCGACGATGGGTTCGAACCGAAGCTGATCACGACGCTGCGCGGCGCCGGGTACCGGTTCGGGCCGTGAGAGGGTCCTGATGCAGCCGCTCGCCCGGTTGCGCCTCCAGCTCACGCTGTGGTACGTCGGGATCTTCGTGTCCATCCTCGCGCTGCTCGGGGGCGGGGTGTTTCTCGCCGCCCGCCACCGCATCTCAGGCCAGCTGGACGCTTCGCTCCGCGGCGCTACCGCGGCGCTGATCGAGGCGGCGCGCATCCGCGAAGCCGAGCGCACCGGGGCGAAAGGCGTGGTCGCGGACGCCATCGACGAGCTGCACATCCCCGATCGCGCGCTGTACCTGTTCGACGCCGCAGGGCGACCGATCAAGCCGGCGCAGGCGGCGGCCTGGATCGCGGACGCGGCGCGCGAGGCGGCGCGCACCGGCCGCGCCGACCGCGACCTCGATACGCCGGACGACCACACGGTGCGGCTGCACGCGGAGCGGTTCACGGGCGCCGGCGGCACCGTGTACGTCGCGGCCGCCGCGGCCGACCGCCTCGAGCTGGAGGATGAATACGCCTCGCTGATTCGGGCGCTCGTCATCGCGACGCTCGTCGCGTTGCTGCTCGTGGCCGGGGGCGGCTACGTGCTGGTGCACCAGTCGACGAGCCCCATCGAGCGGTCGATGGAGCAGATGCGCCGCTTCATGGCGGACGCCGCCCACGAGCTCCGCACCCCCATCACGCTGCTGCGCACGCGCGCCGAGGTCGCCCGCGGCGAGGAGCGGGATCCCGTTCGCGACGCGGCCACGCTGCAGACGATCGAACGCGAGACCGCGCGCCTCGGCGTGATCGTGGGCGAGTTGCTGACCCTCGCGCAAGCCGACGCGGGCCAACGGGCTGTCGCCCGCGAGCCCTTGTATCTCGACGACGCGGCGGCGGGCGCCGTGGACGCGGCGCGACCCCTGGCCGAGCACAAACGCGTGGCGGTGGAAGTTGGAACGTTCGAAGAAGCAAAGATCAACGGCGATCCGGCCTTGGTCCGCCAGCTGCTCGTGATCGTGCTCGACAACGCCATCAAGTTCACGCCCGCCGGCGGGCGGGTGCGCCTCGACGTCTCCGCCCAGGATGGCACGGCCGTCGTTGTCGTCACCGACACGGGCATCGGCATTCCGGCCGACCAGGTGCCCCACGTCTTCGAACGCTTCTACCGGGGGGATGCGGCCCGCCGCGCGGCCGATGGTGCGGGGCTCGGTCTCGCCATCGCGCGCTGGATCGCGGACGTGCACGGCGCGCACCTCGAGCTCACCTCACAACCCGACGCAGGCACGCGCGTTGCCATCCACTTCCCGCTCGCGCTCTAGGTAGTACAGCTGCCAATGGTGCTTGATCGTAGGCGGTTAGCTTCCAGCGTGACCGGCAGCCTGGGGTGGGCTGGTCGGCTCCAGGGCTTCAGGCGAGCTGTGTCAATGAGAGAACATTCCCGTCGGGATCCTTGAACCAGCAGACCCTCGCCCCGCTGGGCGAAACCCACACCCCCAGATCGTCCTGGCTCATGCCTGCAAAGCGCTCGCACGTGACGCCTTTGCCCAGGAGCTGTTGCGCCGTCGCTCTGACATTCCCAACCTTCCATCCCAGGACGGTGAACGGCAGCGGCGAAAACGCCTGAACCTTCTGAATCCGCAACGTCGCGTTTGGCGTTGTCACAACCAGCGCAAACGGACCGTCTTCTTCTAACTGCAGGCCGAGGACATCGCAGTAAAAAGTCCGAGCCTCTTTCGGCTGCGTGGTCGCCACAAAGGCCACGATCTCACACGTCTCGAGTATCACTTTGCGTGACTCCTTTTCGCGTTCGACCGCCGCTACCCGCGAGGCGGGACCATCGCGGAGCGCTTCCGCGGGGCGGCACGGACCCGCAGGTCAGGCCGCGTGCGGCAGGGTGTAGCCGCGGCCCCGAATCGCCACGAGCAGGCTCGGCACGACGAACAACGTGATCGGCGTCGAGAGCGCGAGCCCGCCGATGACGGCGAGCGCCAACGGGCGCTGCAGCTCGCTCCCGGCGCCGATCCCGAGCGCCAGGGGCAGCAAGCCGAACAGCGTGCACAAGGTCGTCATCAAGATCGGCCGCAGCCGCACCCGCGCGGCGTGCCGGATCGCGACCTCGAGCGACTCGCCCTCGAGCTGCATCCGGAGCCGCGTGAAGTCGAGCAGGATGATGCCGTTCTTCACGATCAGCCCGACCAGTAGGATCAGCCCCATGAAGGACGCGACGTTGAGCGCCGTGCCCGTCACGAGCAGCAGCACCAGGGCCCCGACGAACGACACCGGCGCCGCCAACAGCACGATCGAGGGCTCGAGAAACGACTCGAATTGGATGACCATGACGGCGCACACGCTGACTACGGCGAGGCCGAGCACCAGCAGCAGGGCGCGAAACGCGGTCTGCGCGCTCGCGTATTGGCCGCCGAGGGCGATGCGCACGCCCCCGGGCGGCGGCTGGGTGGCGAGCACGCGCTGCACGTCCCCCATCACCGCGCCGAGTGAGCGGGAGCTGACGTCGGCCGTCATGGCGATCATCTGCTGCTGGTTCTCGCGGTCGAGCCCGAGCCGTGACAAGGCGGGCTGGAAGCTCGCGAGGCTCCCGAGCGGCGTGGCCCGGCGCGCGCCCGGGCGGAACACGGGGAGGGCGCGCAGTCGCAGCGGGTCGAACCGGACGGAATCGGGCGCCCGCACCCGCACGCCGATGGGTCGGTCACCGGCGCGGACTTCGCCCGCCTCGACACCCAACAGCGCCGCGCTCACCACCGCGCCCACGTCGACCGGGGTCATCCCGAGGCGGTCGGCCTCGGCCTGGTTTACGCGCATCATCAGTTCCGCCGAGGGCTCGCTCACGCCGTTGTACAGATCCTCGACCCCGGGGACCTTCTGCAGCTCGGTGCCGAGCCGGCGGCCATACGCCTCGAGGGTATCGAGGTTGTCGCCGAACAGCTTGATCTCGACCGGCCGCGCCGCGCCGGCGAGATCGTTGATCACGTCCGAGAGGATCTGCACGAACTCGATGTGCAGGCGCGGCGCCGCGCTCGCGACCTTGCGGCGGGCCTCGTCGATCACCGCGAAGATGTCGCGCGAGCGCTGGCCCTGGGGCGCCAAGCGCGCCACGATGTCTCCGCGGTTCTGCTCGGTGGCGAACAACCCGAGCTCGGCCCCGGTGCGCCGCGACGTGCCCGTGATCTCCGGGGTCGCGGCCAGGATGCGCTCGGCGATCCCCACCTGCCGGTCGGTCTCGGCCAGCGCCGTCCCCCCCGGCGTGAAGTAGTCGAGCACGAACGCCCCTTCGTCCATTTCCGGCAGAAAGCCCGTCCCCACGAGCTTGAAGCAGACGATCCCGCCGATCACGAGGAGCAGGGCCGCGACCACGACCCGCCGGGGATGGCCCAAGAGCGCGGCCAGCGCGCGCTCGTAGCGCGGGCCCAGCGCGTCCAGCCCCTGCTGCACCCGAGCCAGGGGGCCGGTCGTGGTGCCCGCGATTTCGTGCGCCGTGACGAACTGCTCGGCCAAGAGCGGGATGATCGTGATGGCCAACAGTAGCGACACGAGCACCGCGATGGTGAGCGTGGTGGCGAGGGCGGCGAAGAACTGCCCGACCACGCCTTCCAACAAGCCCAGCGGGAGAAACACCACGACCGTCGTGATGGTCGATGTGGTGACGGGCCAGAGTAGCTCTTGGACCGCCTCCCGAATGGCGGCGGCCCGCGAGGCCGTGAGCGCCAGATGGCGCACGATGTTCTCGGTGATCACCACGGCGTCGTCGATCACCAGCCCGATCGCGATCGCCATCGCGCCGAGCGTCATCAGATTGAACGACTGCCCGATCCGGCTCATCACGAAGACCGTCATGGCCATGGTCAGGGGGATCGAGGTGGCGCTGATGGCGGTGATGCGGGCGTGGCGCAGGAAGACGAGCAGGATGAGCACGGCCAGCCCCGCACCGATGAGCATTGCGTCGCGTACGGCGCTGACGGCGTCGCGCACCAGCGCCGCCTGGTCGTACACCGGCTTGAGATGCACGCCGGGGGGCAGGTGCGGGGCCACGGTCCGCGCGATCTGCGCCACGCTGTCCGCGATCGCCACCGTGTTGCCGCCGACCTGGCGGGTGATGTTCAGGAGGGCCGCGGGCTTGCCGTCCCCCGCGATGATCCGGACGTGGTCCTCGGTGCCGACCACGACGCTCGCGAGGTCGCGCACCCGGAGGCCGCTGCTCAGGACCACGGCCCCGATGTCGTCGGCGCTGTGCGCCTCCTGATCGGTGACGATCAAGTACTGCCGGTAGTCGGCAGCGACGCGGCCCACGGCCTGCACCGTGACGGCCTGGCGAATCGCGTCCCCCAGATCCGCGTAGGTCAGCCCGGCGGCCTCCAAGCGCGCGGGGTCGGCGATGACCTCGATCTCGCGTACGTCGGAGCCCTGCACGTTCACGCGCCCCACGCCGGGCACCCGGGAGATGAGCGGCTTGATGTCGTAGCGGGCGATGTCGTACAACGTCGCCGCATCGCCGCCTTCGAGGTTGTAGGACAGGATGGGAAACAGGGACGGCGCGAGCTGCTCGACCTCGATCGTGAGCCCCGCCGGGAGCGCCCCCTCGACTTGGGTCACGCGCGCCCGCACGAGTTGCAGCGCATACGCCATATCGGTCGACGGCGCGAAGGTGATCTGGATCTCGGCGGAGCCACGAATCGTGTGCGACCGCACGCGGGTCACGCCCGGGACGATGCTGATCGCCTCTTCGAGCGGCCGCGTGACGCTGAACACGACTTGGCGGGCGCCGAGCGTCGACCCCTCGGCGACCACCGTGATGCGCGAGAACTGGAGCTCGGGGTAAATCGCCGACGGCAGCGTCAGTGCCGCCCACACCCCGGCGGCGCTGACGATCGACACGACGAGGTACACGAACCGCCGCTGGCGGGACAGCACGTCGAACAGCTTCACCGCGCCGTCCGCTGGATCTTCGCGCCGTCCTCCACCCCGTAGGCGCCGCTCGTCACGACGACTTCGCCTGCCCGGAGCCCGGTGACGATCTCGGCGAGCGCCTCGGTGCGGGCCCCGACCGTGACCTTGCGGGCATGGGCCACGTCGCCACTGTCCACGACGAACACTTGATAGCCATCGCCCGCGGGCACCAACGCCGCGATGGGGACGGCGACAGCCCCGGGGTGGACCGCAGTGACGATGCGACCGAACAGCGACTCGCCGATGCGCAGCGGTCGCAGGGGTCGGGCGATCTGGGCGCGCACCGCCACGGCGCGCGACACCGAGTCCACCGTCGCCCCGACGGCGGTGACCACGCCCTGCCCCACCGGCTCGCCCCCCGCTCCTTCACCCGCCGTCACCGTCACGGGATTGCCGCTGCGGATCTGGGCCGCCTCTGCGGACGACACGTTGAAGTTGATGTCCAGTGCGGCGGGGTCGGCGACCTGGACCAGCCCCTGGCTCGGGTCCACCGAGGCGCCGAGCACGGCGCTCATCCGCGTCACGACGCCCGCGAGCGGGGCGCGCAGGGTCGCGAGCTGCTGCGCACGGTGGGCCGTAACGGCCAAGAGCTGCGCCTGCGCCAGGTCTGTCGCAGCTTGATCGGCGTCCTTCTGCGGCAGGATGCCTGCCTGTACTAAGCGCTCGGCCCGGGCGTAGGCGTGCTGCGCGCTCTCGAGCGCCGCGTCGGCGCTTCGCGCGGCGGCGTCGAAGGGCGCCCGCTCGAATTCGATCAGCGAGTCGCCCTCCGCCACCCGATCCCCGGGACCCACGAAAATGCGAGCGACGCGCGTGGGCCCGGGCGCCGCCAGCTCGGCGAAGCGACCGGGGCGCGGCGTCACCGTACCGATCGCGCGCACGATCTGCGGGAAGGCCTGCGCCACCGCGGCCGCCGTCGCGGCGCCGACCACGGCGGTACTGTCGGCCTGCGCCGCGTCGTCAGCTGCTTTGCCGCGACACGCCGCCAGCAGCAGCAGGGCACCGAAGAGCCCCACAGGTCTCATGGCGCCTCCGCGGCCGCAGCGAACAGCTGGACGGCCGCCGCAGCGTCGTTCGCCGCGGCGAGGTCGTCGATGTAGCGCCCCAGCGCCTCACGTGCGTTGCGCTGCGCCTCGAGGACGCTCGCGACGGGTACGGCCCCTTCGCCGTACGCGCGCAGGGACATCGCCGCCACGCGGTTCGCGCTCGCGAGCAGCCGCCGGTCGCGCGCCAGCCGGGCCACGGCCACGCCGAAGCCCCGCGCGGCCCGCGCCCGCGCCGCCTGCGTCTCCCGCTGCGCCTGATCGAGCGTGGCCGCGGCGCGGTCGCGTGCGGCCCGCGCTTCGGCGACCGCGCCCCCGTTCTGATTGAAGAGCGGGAGCGTGAGCGCCAACCCGAAGGTCGGCAAGA
>DATBBW010000132.1:0-12140 GCA_036270795.1 Gemmatimonadales bacterium
GTGCCCTCCGCCATGCCGTCCGAGTTGCTCTCGGGCTTTGTGAGCCACCCGCTGGGCCAGCGGCAGCTGCTCGTGGCGGTGCGGGCCGGGTACCGGGAAGCCGCGGCCCGCCTGGAGACGGCCCGCGCTCGCGCCGAGGCCGCCAGCCGGAGCCGGGAGATCGGCGAGCTCACGCGCATCGGTGTGGCGCTGGGCACGGAGCGCGACCTCAAGACCCTGCTCGACCTGATCCTCACTCAGGCGCGGCGCGTCACGTCGTCCGACGCGGGCAGCCTCTATCTGGTCGAGACGAGCCAGCAGGGCCAGCAGCGGCTGCGGTTCCGCTTGGCGCAGACGTACTCCAAGCCGGATGCGCCGTTCGTCGAGTTCTCGATCGCCGTGGACCGCACCAGCCTCGCCGGGTACACAGCGGTGACGGGCGAGCCCCTGGTGATCGACGACGCCTACTTCTTGCCGCCCGATGTGGAGTACACCATCAACCGCTCGTTCGACGAGCGGCACGGCTACCGCACCAAGTCGATGCTCGTGATCCCGATGAAGGATCACCGCGACGAGGTCATCGGCGTGCTGCAGCTCATCAACCGCAAGCGCCAGTTTGAGACCATGCTCGCCACGACGGCGGACGTGGAGCAGCAGGTGGTGCCCTACTCGAAGCGCACGGTGGAGCTCGTCACGGCGCTCGCGGGCCAGGCGGCCGTGGCCATCGAGAACAGCCAGCTGTACCTCCGCATCGAGCAGATGTTCGAGGGGTTCGTGAAGGCGGCGGTGCACGCCATCGAGCAGCGCGATCCCGCCACGTTTGGCCACTCCGGCCGTGTGGCGAACATGACCATCGGCCTGGCCGAAGTGGTGGACCGCGCGGGGGACGGCACCTACCGCAACGTGAAGTTCACCCGCGAGCAGCTGCGCGAGATCCGCTACGCCGGGCTGCTGCACGACTTCGGCAAGGTGGGGGTGCGCGAGCAGGTGCTCGTGAAGGCCAAGAAGCTCTATCCGCTGCAGCTCGACCTCATCCGCCAACGGCACGCCTTCGTACTGCGGACGGCGGAACGGGAGTTCTGGCGCAAACGCGCCGAGTTCCTCGAAGCCCATGGGCGCACGGGGTACGACAAGTTCCGGCGGACCTTGGAAGCAGAGCACGGGCGCGAGCTCGAGGCCTTGGCCCGCTTCCTCGACGGCGTGCTCCAAGCGAATGAGCCGACCGTGCTGCCCGAGCCGCGCGTGGAGGAGATCACGGCCCTCGCGCAGTGCACCTACGAGGACGTCACCGGCGAGGACCGCCCCTATCTCACCGCCGACGAGGTGCGCTATCTCACGATCGCCAAGGGCAGCCTGGACGAGGCCGAGCGGCTCGAGATCGAGAGCCACGTCACCCACACCTACCACTTTCTCCAGCAGATCCCCTGGACCCGCGAGCTGCAGCAGGTCCCCGTCATCGCCTACGCGCACCACGAGAAGCTCGACGGCGCGGGCTACCCGCGCCACGTGATCGGCGACGCCATTCCCTTACAGACGCGCATGATGACGATCAGCGACATCTACGACGCGCTCACCGCGGCCGACCGCCCCTACAAGCCCGCCGTGGTGCCCGCGCGAGCCCTGGACATCATGACGGAAGAGGTGCGGCTCGGACAGCTGGACGGCGAACTGTTCCGGTTGTTCGTGGACGCCCGGGTGTTCGCCGCGCCCATCTAGCTGACGAGGAGCTTCCCGGCCACGACCAGCAGAAACGCGCCGAACCCGCGCCGCAGCGTCGTTTCCGAGATCGGCCCGGCAAGCTTTGCACCGATCAAGGCCCCGCAGAACAGCCCCCCCGCGATCACGGCGGCGTAGGCGTAATTGACCTGGCCGCGCCGGTGATACTCGAGCATCCCCAGCAGACCCACCGGGAGCAGCAGCGCGGTGAGCGAGGTGCCCTGGGCGGTGTGCTGGGGCATCCGCGCCAGGAGCACGAGCGCGGGCACGATCACCACCGCGCCCCCGATGCCGAGCAACCCCGACACCACCCCTCCCACGAGGCCGATCACCGCGACCGCGACCCAGGTCATTGCGCATCTCCTTGCTCAGGTTTGCCGCACGCTCCGCCGCCCGGCGTCTCGAGGCGCAGCACGTCGCCCGGCTCGAGCACGGCGCTCACCTTGGGGGCGAGCGCCACGCCGTTCAAGATACTGCGCCCGGGGGTCCCCGGGCCGCCGCCCGCGACACCCCGGGGTGGGTGACGGCGTCGCTCGGCGAGGATGCTCACGTCCATCGGGGCGAGGGCCTCGAACTCCCGGATCACGCCGTCACCGCCCGGCCACCGCCCCGCGCCGCCGCTGTGGTGCCGGAGGGCGTAGGTCCGCACGCGGACCGGGCACTCGAGCTCGAGCACCTCGATCGGCGTGTTGCGCGTGTTGGACATGCCGACGTGGACGCCCGACGGGCCCGGCGCCCCGGGACTCGCCCCCTGCCCACCGCCCACGGTTTCGTAGTAGGTCCAGCCCCCCGTCGGGGACCCCGCACCCACGCCGCCGAACGTGACGTTGTTCATCGTCCCCTGCCCCTGCGCCGGCACAGCCACGCCGCCGTTCGCGAGCGCGAGGAACACGGTGTCGGCGATCCGCTGCGACGTCTCGACGTTGCCGGCCGCCACCGCGCTCGGGTAGCGCGCGTGCACCAGACAGCCTTCCGGGGCGGTGACGCGCACCGCGCGCTCGACGCCACCGTTCGTCGGGAGGTCGACGGGCGCGAGCGTCCGCACCACGAACAGCACCGCGGAGCGGGCGACAGCGAGGGGGCAGTTCACGTTGCCGCGCGCGGCGGGCGCCGTCCCGGTGAAGTCGACGTGGAACACGCCGTCCGCGATGTCCACCTGCACGCTGATCGGCAGGTCCCCGTCGTCCACACCGTCCCCCTCGAGCCAGTCGATCGCCGTGAGCCCCCGCGCGGTGATGGGCCGTAAGGCCGCCCGCGTGGCGCGCTCGGCGTAGTCGAGCAGGTCTCGCGCGGCGGCCTGCGTCGCTGCCCAGCCGTAGCGCCCGGCGAGCGCCGCCAGCGCCTCGGCGCCGCGCTCCACGGCGGCGCGCTGGGCCGCGAGGTCGGCCGCGCGCGTGCCCGGCGTGCGCACGTTGGCGAGCACCATGCGCTCGACCTCCGGCGTCAGCCGAAGCGGCGGGACGATCACCCCCTCGGCGAAGATGTCGCGCGCCCCCGCGGGCATGCTGCCTGGCTGAGCCCCGCCCACATCGGAGTGATGCGCCCGGATCACGCTGTAGCCGCCGACAGTGCCCTCAATGGCGATGGCGCCCACCAGGGTCAGGTCGGGGAGGTGCGAGCCTCCGGTATAGGGGTCGTTGAGGATAAAGAGGTCGCCCGGCCGGGGATCGAGCGCGCGGACGGCGGCGACCGCGTCCGCCAGGGCGCCGAGATGGACGGGGATGTGGGCGGCCTGAGCGATCATCTCGCCGTCCGCGTCGAACAGCGCCGCCGAGCAATCGCGCCGCTCCCGGATATTGGGCGACACGGCGGAGTGGATGAGGACCAGTCCCATCTCCTCGGCGATCGAGGCGAACGCGTGGCTCATCACCTCGAGGCCTACGGCGTCGAGCGTCATCGGCGGCTCACCAGCACGGCACCCGACGGATGTGTCGTGCCACGCCACCCCGGCGCGACGAGCGCGGTCGCGTCCTGGCCGACCAGGACCGCGGGACCATCGATCGTGACGCCCGCCTCGAGCCCGTCGAGGGGCCACACCGCCGCGGTGACGCGCTCGCCCCCCAGGGTGATGGGGCGGTGGGCGAGGGCGGCGGTCGCGCCGCGCCCGGGCGCATCGAAGCGGGGCGCGGCCTGCTCGCCCACGACCACGACGCGGAGGTTCACCAGTTCGACCGGTTGACCGTTGCCCGCATGCCCGTAGCGTGCCTGGTGCGCCGTGTGGAACGCCCTCCCGATGCGCTGTGGGTCGTTGGTCGTCACGGGGATGGTCACTTCATAGCCCTGCCCCGCGAACCGGCAGTCGGCATAGCGCCACGCCGCACCACCCGGGACCTGGGCGGCCGCCTGGGCGAGGAGTGGGCTGAAGGCGCGGCCGATCTCAGTGGCCTGAAGCGCCTCGAGGGGTCGGTGCAACGACGCCACCAAATCGACGCGCTGGGCAGCAGCGGCGAGTCCCAGCGCGGAGAGCACGCCCGGATGCGGCGGGATGACGACGGTGCCCATCCCGAGGGCGTCCGCGAGCTGGCATGCGAAGAGCGGGCCGGCGCCCCCGAACGCGACCAGCGCCATCCGCCGCGGATCGAGCCCGCGTGCCACGCTGACGCTCTTCAGCGCGCGCGCCATGACGGCGACGGCCACCGCCACGATCCCGGCGGCGACGGCGATGGCTGCACCCGCGCCTCGTGCGGGCAGGGCGAGCGAGTCCAGGGCACGCGTCGCGCGGTCACGATCGAGTCGGACGCCGTCCGCGAGCGGGCTCGCCGGGTCGAGCCAGCCGAGGACGAGGCACGCGTCCGTCACCGTGGGCTCGGTGCCGCCCCGGGCGTAGCAGGCGGGTCCCGGCGCCGCGCCCGCGCTCTCGGGGCCGACCTTGAGCGCGCCGCCAGCGTCGAGGCGGGCGATACTGCCCCCTCCCGCACTCACGGTCTCGATCACGACGGCCGGCAGGGCGAGCGGAATGCCCGCGACCGCCCCGCCCCCCTCGCTCACGGGGGCGCCCTCGGTCACGAGGCTCGCGTCCGCGCTGGTGCCGCCCATGTCGAGCGTCAGGAGCTCGGCAAGGCCCAGGGCCCGGCCGACGAGCTGCGCCCCCACCACGCCGCCCGCCGGCCCCGACAGGGCGAGCGAGGCGGCCCGCTGAGCGGCTTGCGCCGGGCGCAGCGTGCCCCCGCTCGACGTCATGACGCGGAGCCCCGTAATTCCGCGCGCCGCGACGGCCTGTTCGAGGCGCCCGAGGTAGGTCCACACACCGGGGCGCAGGTACGCCTCGACGGTCGTCGTGCTGGTGCGCTCGAACTCGCGGAACACGGGCAGCACTTCATGACTCGCGGCCACGGGGACGCCGGGGAGCCCGTCGCGCAGGGCGGCCGCGATGCGGCGCTCGTGCTCGGCCTGGCGGAACGCAAAGAGCAGCGCCACGGCCACCGCCTCGGGCGCTAGCGCGCGCACCGCTCCGACGACCCGCGCGACCTCGTCGTCGGTGAGCGGCTCGAGCACGCCCACCGGCCCCATCCGCTCCGCGACCGCGACCACGTCACCCCGCGCGACGAGTGGCGGCGGATGGTCGCGCGCGAGGTCGTACAGCGCGGCGCGGTCTTGGCGCCGGAGCCACAACAGATCTTCGAATCCCCGGGTGGTGACGAGAGCAACGCGGGCGCCGCGGCGCTCGAGCAGGGCGTTGGTCGCGATCGTCGTTCCGTGAATCAGCACGTCGACCGCCCAGCCGTCGAGCGCGCGAAACATGGCGCGGGTCGGATCCTCGGGCGTCGTAACCACCTTGCGCACGCCAATCGTCCCGTCTTCCGCCAGGGCGACGAGGTCGGTGAACGTCCCGCCCACGTCGACGCCGACGCGCGCCATCAGCGGCGCCCCCGCTCCTGGTAGACGAGCCAGCCGGCGAGCCCCAGCGTCCCGAGGACGACAAGGAGCCCGACCCAGTCCCCCCACCGCACATACGGCGGGACCACGTCGCTCGTGCGCAGCCGGCCCGCGACCGCCGCCTCGGTTTCGAGGGCGGTGCGGGCGGACGTGCGGCCCAGGGGATCCACGAACTCCGAGATGCCATCGTTCGCCGCGCGGGCGATGCCCGTGCGCGTCTCGATCGCGCGCAGCACCAGGTGGGCCGCGTGCTGGTAGGGGCCCGCGGTGCGGCCGTACCACGCGTCGTTCGTGATGTTGACGAGAAAGTCCGCGCCGAGGCGGCGATAGTTCCGGCTCAGTTCCTCGAACGCCGACTCGTAGCAGATGAGCACGCCAAAGCGACCGAGGGCGCTCCGATACAACGGCAGTGGCCGCCCGCGGCCGAACCCGCCGGACCAGTTCCCGAGGCCCGGGACGCTGCGAAACAGCCGCACGGGGACGAACGGCACGCGCTCGACGACGGGCACGAGGAAGTGCTTCTCGTAGACCGGGTATGCGCGCCACGTGCCGGTCGAGTCGTAGAAGAACGCGGCATTGTAGTAGTCGTCAGCGCTCGCCTGATAGAGACCACCCGCGAGGATGGGCGTGTGGCTCGTCCGGGCCAGCGCGGCTACCTGGGCGTCCCATTGCGGCTGCGCCTGGAGCCATCCCGGGATCGCCGCCTCGGGCCACACGACGAGGTCCAGCCGGCCTTGCCCCTCGAGCACCCGCGACATGCCCACGAGCTTTGCCACCACGCTGTCGGCGTGGCGCGGGTCCCACTTCTCCTGGAACCCCTCGTTCGGCTGGATCAGGCCGACGGTGCCGAGCTCGCGCAGCGGCAGCGTCCGCATGCGCCACGTGCCGTAACCCCACGCCGCGAGCACCGTGAGCGCGACGGCCGCGAGCGGCCGCCATTGCACCCCGCGACGCGCCGCGCCGTCGACAGGCTGCGCGAAAAACGCCGCCACGAGCATCACGTTCGCCCATGCGAGCCACAGCGTCACGCCGCGTGCCCCCGCGAGGTCCGCCCACTGCGCGAGCACGGGGGCAGCCGCGAGCGACGTGCCCAGCCCGAGCCACGGGAACCGGACGTCCCCCTGATGCCCGACCGCCCACTCGACTGCCGTCCACGCAACGGGAAATACGACCCACAGCGGGACGCCGGGGAGCCGGACGCGGATCCGCACCACGAACCAGAACAGCAGCGCGTTCCACAGCCCGAAGACCGCGATGGTGGCGAGGTAGCCGAGCGCCGAGAGGGGAGTGAAATGCCACAGGGCGACCACAAGCCAGTAGAGCACCAGGCCCTGGGTCACGAAGCCGTACCAGAAGCCCCAGCGGACCGCCCCCCGGAAATCCCCCGCGCGCTCGAACTGGGTCACGAGCAGCACGGCCGGGATCACGGCGGTGAAGCTGAGCAGGGGGAACCGGAACGGAGGATAACTCGCGGCGAGCAGCACCGCGCCCAGCGCCACGAGGGTCGCGGCCCGCCGGGCGGGCGGCATCACAAGATCACGTCACGCCCTTCTGCGACCGAGCGGTATACGGCCTCGAGCGCGCGATGCAGGGCGAGCTGGTCGCGCGGCGGCGGCGCGTTCACCTCCCCCCGTGTCACGGCCAGGAAATAGGTCCACTCCGCGCGGTACGATTGGGCGAATGGCGTCTCGCGCCCGCTGGCGCCGCGGGGGGTGACGTCCGTGGCGGTGCCGTGGACGTCCTTGAACACCCGAAGCGGCTGCACGCTCGCCGAGCCCTTGGTCCCGACGAGATCGAACCAAAACCGCTCCGCCTCCCCCATGTGCCGCCAGCTCACGTCGATCGCGAGCGACATGCCGCTCTCGCACACCACGAGCGCCGTGGCCATGTCCTCCACGCCGTCCTTCCCGGGCCCGACCGCGTGCGCCGCGACGCGCTTCGGCGCCGGCCACCCGGCGAGCCACAGCCCCAAGTCGAGCAGCTGCAGCCCCAGGTCGAGGAACGCCCCGCCGCCCGCCTCCGGGCGCCGCAACCGCCACCCCACCATCTGCCGGCTGGGCTGGAAGGTGAGCCAGCCGGCGCGGATCGCCTGCAGCACGCCGAGGTCCCCGCCTGCCAGGAACGCGCGCACTGCCTGCACGTCGGCCCGGAATCGGTGGTTCATGCCGACCATCACGCGCCTGCCGTACTTCTCGCTCGCCTGCAGCACGCGCTCCACGCCTCCGAGGGCGAGGGCGAGCGGTCGCTCGCACAGCACGTGCGCGCCGGCCGCGAGCGCCGAGACCACGTGGATCTCGTGGAGGTGGTTCGGGGTGCAGATCGCGACCGCGTCGGGCCGGGTGTACTTGAGCACCTCCTCGATGTCGTCGAACGTCTCCCGCACGTCGAACCGCGCGGCGAGCGCCTGCGCCTTGCTCAGGTCGTTGTCGCAGATCGCCGCCACCTCGATCCCCGGGAGCCGTCGCAGCGCCGGGAGGTGCGCCACCTGCGCGATCGCGCCCGCCCCGATCACCGCCACGCGCAGCGGCTCGCTCATCGCCCGCCGCGCCCCCCCCAGCGATACATCACCCCGCTGCGCAAGCTCACCGTCGAGAGGCCGCTGGATAGCACGCCGCGGGTGTCGAGCGTGAAGCGCCAGCGCCCCGCGCCGATCTCGGCGCCGAGCGTGCCGTTGAGTCCGGCGGTGATCTCATTCAAGGCGTCCTGGACGAACGTGCCGTTGATGGCCGCACCGTTGCCGTGGCGCACGTGGGCGCCGAGCCCGATGCCCATGTAGGCCGTCACGGCATGCCCTTGGGGCAGGACATACTGGAGATCGATGTCACCCGTCACGTCGCTCCAGGTGATGCGGCCGAGCTTGATCGTGTCGTCCCGCGTGGGATCGATCACGGCGCCCTTCAGTCGGTCGGCGAAGCGGGCGATCGCGGCGGCGCTGAACTCAGCCTTGAAGTAGGAGAGGCCGAGCACGACGCGGATCCGCGGGGCGATCAGGCCGTAGTCGAGCCGTACGCCACCGGTGAGCGTCCCGCGGACATTGTTGCCGCCGAGCGGACCGAGGTCGAGCTGGAGCGCGCTGGGCTTCAGGTTGTCGTAAGAGAACTGTTCGAGCAGCGCCTGGGCGGGCAGCGCGATCGCGCTGCCGGCGAGCGCGGCCACGGTGGCGAGCGTGGCGACGGCGGCACGCGGGCCGCGGGCGCCGACCGGGGGGGACGCTTTAGTACAGGTGCTCAAGGCTCGTCCCGGGGAAATAGGTGGTGGCGATCGCCCGGTAGTCCTGGCCGGCGCGGGCCCGGCCCACGGCGCCCCACTGGCAGAACCCCACGCCGTGCCCCCACCCGGTGCCCAGCGCGACGACCCGCGTCACTTGGCCGCCATCCTTGGTGACCTGGAGCTGAAACGCCGCGCTCGCGAGCAGTTGGTCCGGCTGGGGGCGCAGCACCGCACGTACATCGGCCCCCGGGACCTGCACGGCGCCGTGTTCGAACACGATGCGCAGCTCGCCCACGCGACCGGACGCGGTGGTGCGACTCACCTCGAGGTCCGTGATGCGTTGCAGTCCGCCGCCGCTCGTGTTCATCACCGCCGGAAGGGTTCGCGACAATATAGCGCGCAGCTGGGGGCCGTCCCATTCCTCGCGCCAGCGAAAGTGCGGGGAGATCTCGTCGTAATAGTGGCCGCGGCCCGCGGCGTCCGACACCGGACGCAGGTAGGGATGCGTCGCGGCGGTCCGGAACACCTCGTCCACCCCGGCGGTGCTGCGCCCGCACGTGGAATGGAAATAGGCTTCGATGATCTCGCCGCGGTAACGCAGCACTTCGCCCCGGGTTTGGCGCACGGCTTCCCACACCTCGGGCGTCTCGCCCGCGACCCCGGCGTACACCTGGTCGCGCACGTCGGCCCACGCGTCGAACCCCTGGGCCTCCCACCGGCCGCGATTGCGGAGCGCGAAGCTGCGCGACACGACCGCTTGGGCGAGCATCGCTTGGCGCTCGTCGGGCCGGCGCGGGCCCAACTCGCCGCCGATCACGCCCGCCACGTAGCTCTCAACCGGCACGCGGTTGATCAGGGTCAGGCCGGTGGGGTCGCGGATCACGTTCACGCGGCCGCGGTAGCGCCGGCCGTCCGCCATGGCGAACCGACCCTCGGTGACGTTCACGGCGGAGATCCCGAAGTGGCGTTCGCTCGGAGTGCCGTCGGGCTTCACGAGCCGGAGGCCGGGGGTGTCCGCCACAACGGTCCAGCTCGCGCCCGCCGGGATCGAGCCGAGCGGCTCCGCGTTGCCGTCGTCCGTGACGAAGAGTTCGCCGTCGCCGCCGAGCGTGACGCGCGGCGCGCCCACGCTGATGCCGACGCGGAGCTCGGGCTCGCCGCCCGGAGCGATCGCCGCCGGCCGGGGGCAGGCGGCCGCCGCGAGGGCGAGGAGGCTAGCGAGCCCGTGCCTCGCCCAACGCGGCGTCCAGTTGTGCGATTGTGAAGTCGATATCGGCATCGCTATGCGCGCTAGAGACGAAGCCCGCCTCGAACGCCGAGGGCGCCAAGAACACGCCGCGCGCGAGCGCGGCCCGGTGCCAGCGCGCGAACAGCGCGGTGTCCGACGCTTGTGCCTGGGCGAAGGTCCGCACCGGCCCGGTCGCGAAGTACACTCCCCACATCGAGCCCGCATGGCCGGTGGTGACCGGGACCCCGTGCCGGCGCGCGGCGTCCCCTATACCCGCGACGAGGCGCGCGGTTCGCCGCTCGAGCGTCGGATAGAACCCCGCTGCCTCCGTGGCGCGGAGCGTGGCGAGCCCGGCGGCCATCGTCACGGGGTTGCCCGCGAGGGTCCCCGCCTGGTACACGGGCCCCTCGGGGGCGACGCGCCGCATCAAGTCCGCCCGCCCGCCGTACGCCCCCACCGGCATCCCGCCACCCAGAATCTTGCCGAGGGTCGTCAGGTCGGGCCGGACGCCGAGCCGCTCCTGCGCGCCGCCCGGCGCCACGCGGAACCCCGTCATCACTTCGTCGAAGATCAGCAGGGCGCCGTGGCGGTCACACAGCGCCCGCAGCAGCGCCGGGAAGTCCGGGTCGGGAGGAATGAACCCGGCATTGCCCACGTACGGCTCCACGATCACGGCGGCGATGTCGTCGCCCCGGCGCGCGAAGCTGTCGGCCACGGCCGCCGGGTCGTTGAAGGGAACGGTCAGGGTGAGCTCGGCGAGGGCCCGGGGCACGCCGGGGCTGTCGGGCAACCCCAGCGTGGCGACCCCGCTTCCAGCCTTCACGAGGAAGCTGTCGGCGTGGCCGTGATAGCAGCCGGCGAACTTGAGGAGCAGCTCACGGCCGGTCGCGGCGCGCGCCAACCGCGCCGCCGCCATCGTCGCTTCGGTGCCGGAGCTCACGAAGCGCACCATCTCGACCGCCGGCATGCGGCGCCGCACGAGCTCGGCGAGCTCCACCTCTGGCTCGCACGGGGCGCCGTAACTCCAGCCCCGCTCGAGGGCGCGCGCGATCGCGTCGCGCACGACCGGCGGCCGGTGGCCGAGGATGAGCGGGCCCCAGGAGCAGACGTAGTCCAGGTACGTCTTGCCGTCGACGTCGGTGAGCCGCGCGCCGTCGGCGTGGGCCACGAAAAACGGCGCTCCGCCGACCGCCCGGAATGCCCGGACCGGGGAATTCACTCCGCCCGGGGACACCGCCTTCGCCCGGTCGAAGAGCTCCCCCGACCGACTCACGTCAGCGCGACCGCTCGGAAGTCGTAGTCCTCGCTCGCCGCCAGCCGCGCCCGCACGAACGCGCCGGGCTCGGCCCAGCCGCCCCGCGCGAGGTAGGTGACGCCGTCCACGTCGTCGGCCTGCCAGCGCACCCGGCCGACGTGCGTGGCCCCGGTGTCCTCCGGATCGGCGATCCGGTCGACCAGCACCTCGGTGTCGCGGCCCACGAAGCGCCCCAGCCGCTCGGCGGAGATGGCGCGCTGGACCTCGAGCAGTTCTTCGAGGCGGTCGCGCTTCACTTCATCGGGAACGTCGTCCGCGTACTGGGCGGCGCGCGTTCCCTCTTGGGGCGAATAGGCGAACGCGCCCAGCCGATCGAACTGCGCTTCCTCGAGAAACCCGAGGAGGGTGCGGAAGTCCGCGTCGGTCTCGCCCGGGAAGCCCACGAGACACGTCGTGCGGAGCGCGAGATCGGGCACGGCGCCGCGCAACCAGGCGAGCTTCGACCGCAGGGTGTGCTGGCGCTCGGGCCGTCGCATCCGCTCGAGCATGCGATCGGCAGCGTGTTGGATCGGCATGTCGAGGTAAGGGACGATGCGGGGCTCCGCCGCCATCAGCTCCACGAGCCGCTCGTCGAGGCCCGCCGAGTACACGTACAACAGCCGGAACCACGGCACGGCCGTGTCGCGGAGCAGCGCCCGCAGCAGGTCGGGGAGCGTGGACCCCCCGCCCGCCCCGCGCCCCCCCCGCGCGAGATCGCGGCCGTAGTGCCCCAGGTCCTGGGCGACGAGGTTGATCTCTTGCGCGCCCTCGGCCTCGAGCGCCTGGGCTTCCCGCACCAGCCGCTCGAGCGGCTCGGAGCGGTGTTTCCCGCGCATC
>DATBBW010000133.1:0-9437 GCA_036270795.1 Gemmatimonadales bacterium
CAGTGGGCCGCCGATGAGGGCGAGATCCTGAACCTGGGCGTCGCCCCGGGGCACCGCCGCCGCGGCGTGGGCCGCGCCCTGGTGGAAGCGATGCTGGCCCGCTGCGGCGAGCGCGGCGTGACAACCGTGTACCTCGAGGTGCGCGAATCGAACTCCGGCGCCCGCCGACTGTATGAGACAGTGGGCTTCCACGAAGTGGCGCGGCGGGCCCGCTACTACCAGCGGCCGGTCGAGGACGCCGTGATCCTGCGCGCCTCGCTCCGGCCCGTCGGGGGCAGTGGCGCGACGGGGCCGGCCGGGGTCGCGGGAGGGGTGGGAAAACGATAGGGTCAAAGTGGCGTATCTTTGATTGACAGAATGACTTGCGGGTCATATACTGGGGGCGCCCTTGGACCCCCGCCCGCCTAGCGTTGGGAGGTACGTTGTGAGCCGCAGTCTCAATAAGGTGATGCTAATCGGGAACTTAGGGGCCGATCCCGAGGTGCGCACCACGCCGAACGGGTCCCGCGTCGCGACGCTGTCCCTGGCGACGAGCCGGCAATGGACGGGGCAGGGTGGAGAGAAGCAGGAGAAGACCGAATGGCACCGCGTGATCTGCTGGAACAACAAAGGCGCCCAGCTGGCGGATCTGGCTGAGAAGTACATGAAGAAGGGCAGCCGGATCTACGTCGAAGGGCGGGTCGAGTACCGCACATGGGAAGATCGCGAGAAACAGACGCGCTACGTCACCGAGATCATCGCGCGGGAAGTGATCCTCTTGTCGTCTCGGGGTGGCGACGCGGGCGGCGAGTTCGCGCAGGCCAAGGCCGCCGCCAAGGCGGCGCCCGAGGGCAAACCGGCATCGCTCGACGCGTTCCCGGAGGCGCTGGATGAGGAGGACGACGATCTGCCGTTCTGACCGAGCAGCCCTGCTCGCCCTTGTGGCAGGGCTGCTCGTGGGGCTCGGACCCACGCTCGCGGCGCAGGACACCAGCAAGGCTCAACGCGATACGACCCAGCCGCGCCGCGATACGACGCAGGCCCAACCGGCCGATACCACGCAAGCGGCGCCCGGCGGCCCGACCGCGTTCGGTCCCGGCCAGCTCCCCGCCAGCCACACCGTCACCCAGGGCGAGACGCTCTGGTCCATCGCCCAGCTGTACTTCAACGATCCGCTGCTCTGGCCCGAGATCTACCGGCTGAACACGGCGCTGATCGACGATCCCCACTGGATCTACCCCGGTGAGGTGCTCGGCCTCGCGACCGGCGTGAGCGTCGCTCAGGCCCCCGCCGAGTCCGCCGCCACGACGCCGCAGGTGGCGGCGGGGCCGCCGCAGCCGACCGACACGGTTCGCGCCGAGCAACCCCCACCGGTGGGGGCGGATACGGTAGTCGCGGTCGCACCCCGGGACACGACGGAGGTGCTCGACACGACGCAGGCGATGGTTGTCGAAGCCCCGCCGCCCAGCGCGGCACCGAACGAGCGTTATCAGACCATCTTCGACCGGACGCCCACGGCCACCGAAGAGGTGCAGAACGTGCTGCGGGCCTACCTGAACCAGCCGTACCGCCCCGTGCGGCGCGGCGAGTTTTACTCGGCCGGCTTTCTCACGGAACGCGAGCGCATGCCCTACGGCGAGGTGCTCGGCAACACTGCGGTGCCCGCCATTCCCCGGCTCACGGAGCGGACCAGTGCGACCACCTACGATCAGATCGGGATCGCTCCGCCGCGGAACGCGTCCTACCACGTCGGTGACTCCCTCTTAGTGGTGCGGATCGACCGCGACATCGCCGGGTGGGGCGCCGTCGTGGTGCCGGTGGGCGTGGTGCGCGTGACCGAGCTGCAGCGGCGCCAAGTGCTCGCCACCGTGATCATGCAGTTCGCCCGGATCCACGAAGGCCACCGCGCCATCCCGCTCGAGCCGTTCCGCGACCCGGGGCAGGTCCGCCCCACACCGGTCCGGTACGGACTCGAAGCGCAGGTGATTGCGACGCGGGACTTGCACGAGGTGCTCGGCCCGCAACAGATCATCTTCCTCAATCGTGGTCGGTACGACGGCGTGACGCCGGGAGACATGTTCCAAGTGCTCGCCCCGGCCCAGGGGATCCCGGGCACGCCCTCCGAGCAGGTGGAGGTGACGGTCGAGGTCGTGCACGTGCGCGATCACTCCTGCTCGGGCCTCGTCCTGAACATCGAGCACCCCAATCTCAAGGCGGGCATGCCGGCGCGCCTGATCCGGAAGATGCCTTCCTGAGGGCGTCCGCTCCGCTCCGCCCCGCCCGGGCCCCGTGCGTCAGGGGTGACAGGGCGAGGGGCGGAGCGGGGGCGGAGGCCGAACGTGCGAGACCGTGGTGCTCATCCCGCATCTCATCGCGCTCGGGCTGTACGCGCTCGCCACCGGGTTCGCGCTGGCGCCGTTCGCCGGCCGGCGGCCGGTGCCGCGCGGGCTCACCCTGGGCGTGCCGCTCGCGGGCGTCCTCGTGCACGGGGCGGCCATGACGCGGGTCCCCCTCGTCGGTGTGGCCCCGGCGCTTTCCATGCTCGCGCTGTTCCTCATCCTGCTGCAGGTCGGGAGTGAGGCGGCGTTCCGCGCCTCCGCCGTCGCCCTGTTCACCGGCCCGCTTGCGACGGGCCTCGTGGGGCTCGCGCTCCTGATCGGCCCCGGCCCCGGCACCGGCGCCGCGCGACCGGCCGCGCCGAGCGCCTGGTCGACGCTCCACATCACGGTGAGCATCCTCGGCCTGGCACTCCTCGCGCTCGCATTCATCGCCGCCGCCCTCTACCTGCTCCAGTTCCGGGAGCTGAAGACAAAGCGCTTCGGCCCGGTGTTTCGGCTGTTCCCCCCGCTCGAGCGGCTGGACCAGCTGAACTATTTGGCGCTCGTGCTGGGGTTCCCGGCGGTGACGCTCGGCGTGCTCTTGGGCTACGGCGTCCGCTACGCCGGGGGCGTCGCCGTCGACCCCGCCCAGGTCGTTTGGGGGACGCTCACCTGGCTCCTGCTCGGGTGGACCGTCGGGGTGCGCGTGGTGCGGCACTGGGCGGGCCGGCGCGCCGCGTTCGCGAGCATCGCGAGCTTCACGGCCGTGCTGCTCGTGTACCTGGCGCTGAAGCTGAGTGCGCCGGGGTCGGAGCGGTTCCTGTGAGCGCGGCGGGCATCGCGGTCGTCGGCGTCAACCACCGCACGGCACCGCTCGACGTGCGCGAGCGGTTCGCCCACGCGGCGCGCGAGGTACCGGCGGCGCTCGAGCGCGTGCTGGCGGCGGGGGCGGGCGGCGGCGTGCTCCTGTCGACCTGCAACCGCACCGAGTTCTATCTCGCCGACCCCGAGGCGGCGGTGCCCGAAGCCGTGTGGGCCACGCTGTCCGATCGGCTGGGCGACGGCCGCAGCGCCAGCGCATACGGCTACGTGCAGCGCGACCGCGATGCAGTGCGCCACCTGTACCGCGTCTCCGCGGGCCTCGACTCCATGATCCTCGGCGAGTCCCAGATCCAGGGCCAGGTGCGGGAAGCCTGGGAGATCGCCAAGCCGCAGGCGGGGCCGGTGCTGCACCGCCTGTTCCAGTCCGCGCTGCTCGTCGGCGCGCGGGTGCGCAGCGAGACCGGCCTGGCGCTGGGCGCCGCCTCCGCGCCCTCGGCCGCCGTGCGCGTCGCGGGCAAGATCTTCACGAAGCTCACCGGCCGCTCCGCTCTGATCCTGGGCGCGGGCGACGTGGCGGAGCTCGCCGCCAGCTGTCTCGGGGCGGAAGGCGTGCGGGTGACCCTGGTCGCGAACCGCACCTACGAGCGCGCGACCGCCATCGCCGAGGCCCTGGGCGCGCGCGCCCTGCCGCTCGACGAGGCGTGGGACCACTTCGCCGAAGCGGACATCGTGCTCTGCTCGACCGCCGCGCCCCACGCCGTGGTGACGTGGCAGCGCGTGGCGCCCGCCATCGCGCGCCGCGGCGGCCGGCCCCTCTGCATCCTCGACCTCGCGGTGCCGCGCGACGTGGAGCCCGCGGTGGGCCAGCTCGAGAACGTCTTTCTGTACGACATCGACGACCTGCAGGCCGTCGCCGCCCAGGCGGCCGCGGAGCGCCGCCACGAGATCCCGGCGGCCGAGCGCATCGTGAGCGAGGAGGTCGAGCGCTTCTGGGTCTGGTACGGCGGCCGCGGCATCGTGCCCGTCCTCACCGAATTCCGCGACCGCCTGGAGGCGGTGCGCCAGGCCGAGCTGGAGCGCGCGCTGCGCCGACTCGGCCACCTCGCCCCCGACGACCGCAATCAGATCGAGCAGTTCAGTCACGCCCTGCTCAACAAGTTCCTGCATCATCCCACGCTGGCGCTCAAGCAGGCCGCCGCCGCCGGGCGGAGCTACGGGCTGCTCGACGCGCTGCGCCAGCTCTTCGGCCTGGAGCGTCCGCATGACTCGTAAGGTCCTCGTCACGGGTGGCGCAGGGTTCGTCGGCTCGCACGTCGCGGACGCCTACGTCGAGGCGGGCTATGAGGTGACGGTGCTGGACGACCTGTCGAGCGGGCGGCGGCACTTGGTGCCGCGCGCAGCCCGCTTCGTTGAGGCGGACGTCCGCGCCCCCGCGGCGCGCCAGCTCCTCGCCACGGGCGGCTTCACCCTCCTGAACCACCACGCCGCCCAGATGGACGTGCGCCGCTCGGTCGAAGACCCCGTGTTCGACGGCAGCATCAACCTCATCGGCCTCTTGAACCTGCTCGAAGGGGCGCGTGCCGGTGGCGTCGGGCGCGTGGTGTTCGCCTCGTCGGGCGGCGTGGTGTATGGGGAGGGCGCCGCGCTGCCGCTGGGGGAGACGGCCCCCAAGCTGCCGCTCTCGCCCTATGGGGTCGCGAAGCTCGCGTCGGAGTACTACCTCGCGACGTTCGCCCAGCTGTACGGGCTCGAGGCCGCGGCGCTACGCTACTCCAACGTCTACGGCCCCCGCCAGAACACCCACGGGGAGGCGGGCGTGGTGGCGATCTTCGCCCGCCGGGTCCTCAAGGGCGAGCCGCTCACGATCTACGGCGACGGGGACCAGACGCGGGACCTGGTGTACGTGAAGGATGTGGCGGCGGCGAATCTCGCGGCCAGTGAGCGGGCCCTGCCGCCGCTCACGGACTTGGACGCCCGGGCCTTCAACATCGGGACCGGGATCGAGACCACGGTGAACGCGCTGGCCCGCGGGATGGGCGTCGCTCGCCAGACCAGCCCGGAGATCCGGCACGCGGCCGCGCGGGCGGGCGAGCTGCGGCGCAGCGTGCTCGTCGTCGACAAGGCGGCCCGGCTGCTCGGGTGGCGGCCGCGCGTGACCCTGGCGCAAGGCCTCGAACTCACCCTACAGCATGCGGCGGAGGACTGACAGGTGCTTCTGCAAGTCGGCCGGGCGGTGCCCACCACCCCGTGGGAGCTGGTGCTCACGTCGAGTCGCGAGACGAAGTTCGTGCTCGGGATTCTCGTCCTGTTCTCGCTCGTCTCGTGGTTTCTCATCTTCAAGAAGTGGTGGGACTTCCGCAAGCTGCGGCTCCTGGCCGACCGCTTCATGACCGAGATCGAACGGGCGCCGCGGCTCGATGACGCCTACCACGCGGCCATGCGACTGCCCCCCTCTCCCTACAACCGGCTGCTGCGCGAAGCCATCCACTTCTTCTCCGAGCTCAAGCCCGGCGGCCTCACGGAGGACGGTCCCACGAGTCACCTGAGCCGCGGCGGCCACGCTGGCCCCGCGGGCCACGCTGGCCCGGCCGGTCCGGGCGTTGCGCCGTCGGGCGCCCTCACCACGACCCAGCTCGAGGCGCTGCGCATGGTGCTCGCGAAGGAAGTGGCGGCCGAGCGCGACGGGGCGGCGCGCTACATCCCGTGGCTCGCGACCTTCGGCTCGGTGAGCCCGCTGCTCGGGCTCCTGGGGACGGTGCTCGGCGTGATGGACGCCTTCATCGGCATCGCGCTCGGCGGCTCGGGCAACATCGCCGCCGTCGCGCCGGGCGTGGCGGAGGCACTCGTCACCACGGTCGCCGGGCTCTCGGTCGCCGTGCCCTCGGTGATGGCGTACAACGTGTTCGTGAACCGCCTCGGCCTGTTCGCGGGCGAGCTGGAAGGGTTCGCGCAAGAAATCATCGCCACGCTGGCGCGCGAAGGGAGGCTGTAGCATGGCGGGCCTGCTCGGCACGAGCGGCGGGTTGCGCGGGCATGGTGAGCTGCCCTTGACCGCCGACATCAACGTGACATCGCTCGTCGACGTGGCGTTCGTGCTGCTCATCATCTTCATGATCACCGCACCCATCATGCAGGGCGGCGTCGACGTGCGGCTGCCCCGCGCCCAGGCCCGGCCGCTCGAACCCAAGACGGGGCTGGTCGTGACCGTCGATCAAGCGGGGCTCATCTACATGGATCAGGCGCCGCTCAGCTACGCCGACTTCCGGGCCACCTTCCCCGCCTTCGTGCGAACCAAACGGCCCACTGGGGTGTACCTCCGAGCCGATGGACGGGTCCCCTATGCGACGGTGGTGGAGGTGCTCGCCGTAATCCGTGCCGCGGGCGTGACGGACGTCGGCCTCGTGGCCGAGCCGGAGGCGACCACGCCGTGAGACCGCGCCGCGCAGGCGGCGCCGACCTCTCGGTCGGACTCATCGGCACGATCGGGGTGCACGCGCTCGCCGGCCTGCTGCTCGTGACGGGCTCGGCCGCCGCGCATCGCGCGGCGCCACCCACGTACCGCGTGCATCTCGTGGCGGCGCCCGAGCCGAGCCCCGAGGCGCGGCCGGCCCCGGCGGCGGTGGAGCGGCCCGCCGAGGCGCCGCCCGCAGCGGCGCCGAAGGCCAAGCCCGCGCCCAAGAACACGGCGTCCAAGGCGGCGCCCCCGCCCGTCGCCGACAACACCAAGCGCGAGGCGGCGCCGCGCACCACGCCCAAGGTCGCGCCGCTCCCGGGCGAGACGCCGTCCACCGGCTCGGACGTCGCCACGGTGTCGACCGAGGGCCAGGAGTTTCCGTTCCCCGAGTACCTGCAGAACATCGTGGCGCAGGTGCTCCGGCAGTGGCAGCGACCGTACCAGAGCACGCCCCTCGAAGCGGAGGTGTCCTTCTTGGTGCATCGGGACGGCAAGGTGAGCGATCTGCAGTTCGTCCGCCGGTCGGGCAACTTTGGGTTCGACCTCGAGGCCCAGGGCGCGATCGAGCAGGCCGGGCGCTTCAAGTCGTTCGGCCCGCTGCCCGATGGCTGGAGTTCGGACGTGCTGTTCGTGCGCTTCTACTTCAGCGGCCGGCGGCAATGACTCGGGCGTGGGTCGTCGCGCTCACGGCGGCGGCGGCGGTGCCGGCGGGGGGGCTCGTCCCTCGTCCCCTCGCTGCCCAGGATTCGACGGCCATCGATCGCGGGGTGCGGATCGGGATCCTCTACCGGCCCGGCGTCCGACCCGGCATGGTGGTGCTGCCCGGGGGCGCGAGCACGCTCGACTCGGTGCGCGCCATCATCGCGCGCGACCTCGACTACTCGGACCGCTTCGAGCTCATCACCCTGCCGGCCGGCGACTCGATCCGGGTGGCGACGGCGCCCCCGCCCCCGCCCGCGGGGGCGCGCGGCGCGGCGTCTGCGGCGAAGACCACGGCCGGCTCCGCCGGCCACGCGGGCGCCGCGGCGACGGGCTTGAACTACCCCCTGTACCAGGCGCTCGGCGCCGACTTCGCCGTCGCGATCGCCACGCCGACCCCGGACACGACGGTCGTTACGGTGCACGACGTGGCGGCGGGCGGGGTGCGGCGCGAATTCCGCGCGCACGTGCCGCCGCTCCGAGACCCCGGCTTCCGCCTCGCGGTGCACCACGTCGCCGACCGCATCCTGGAAGCGACGCTCGGGGTCGCCGGCACCGCGGCCACCCGCGTCCTCGTGGTGCTCGACGGCAAGGTGTACAGCATGGATCAGGACGCCACCGACTTCGCGCTCGTCTCGGCGGGCGATCGCGCGGCGTTGTCGCCCGCGTGGGGCCCGGACGGGCGGCGCTTCGCGTACATGGAGTTCTGGCAGGGGCACGGGCGGCTCATCGTCCAGGACGTCGGGACGGGAAAGCGCAGCCCCGTGGCGACCTCGGGCCAGGCTCTCGACTTCACGCCGGCCTTTTCCCCCGATGGCAAGACGATCGCATTCAGCCGCGCGACCGACGAAGGCACCGACATCTACACCGTTAACTACAGAGAGAACTGCTGCTTGCAACGCTTGACCGTGGGGCGCTTTTCAGACAACTTGTCACCCACTTACAGTCCGGACGGCCGGCGCATCGCGTTCGTCTCGACGCGCGCGGGAGCGCCGCAGATCTACGTCATGGCTGCGGACGGGACCGACCAGCAGCTGTTCGCGCCGTTCGATTACGGTGTGACGGGCAGCTCCTACGCGCCGGACTGGTCGCCCGACGGGCAGTCGGTCGCCTTCCACCGCGAGGTCGGAGGGACCTATCAGGTGTTCGTCCTGGACGTACGGACGCGCGGAGTGCGGCAGCTCACCTCCTTAGGGCGCAACGAGGATCCCACGTGGGCGCCGGACAGTCGCCACATGGCGTTCGTGTCTGACCGCGCGGGCTTCCGCCAGATCTGGATCGTCGATGTCGAAACGGGTCGGATCCGCGCGCTCGTGCCGCACAGCGGCGCGCGGCTGCCGGCCTGGTCTCCCCGGCTACCGGAGACCGCTGCTTCCACCCCTTGAATCCCGAGAGAGGGCGCAACGATGAAACGCTTCGAAATGCTCGTGCTCGGCGGCCTCGCGGCCGTGACCGTCGCCGCGGCGTGTGGCGGCGGCGCTAAGCCGACCCCGCCGGCGCCGCAGACCGCGAACGTCGACTCCGCGGCACAGGCGGAGCGGGCGCGGCAGGACTCGCTGGAACGGGCGCGCCAGGACTCGCTGCGCCGCGCGCAGGAAGAGGCCGCGCGGCTCGCCGCGCAACGGACGGCCGATTCGCTCGCCGCCATCGGCCGCTCGGCCGATGCCGTGAAGGCGCTGCTCGCCACCATGATCCACTTCGACTTCGATAAGGCCAACGTCAAGTCGGAGGAGGCGAGCATCCTCGATCAGAAGGTCGCGATCCTGCAGGCGAATCCCAACCTGAAGATCCGCATCACGGGCAACTGCGACGAGCGCGGCTCCGACGAATACAACCTGGCGCTCGGCAATCGCCGCGCCATCGCGGCGAAGCAGTACCTCGTCAGCCACGGGGTCGACGCGGGCCGCATCGAGACCGCGTCCAACGGCAAGGAAAAGCCGATCGATGGCGGGCACACCGAGGAGGCGTGGGCGAAGAACCGCAACGATCAGACCGACATCGCCGCGGGCGGGGACTCCCTGAAGCAACCGTAGCCCACGAGCGTCCGGTGCGCGCCAAGCGGTGGCTCGTCGCCGGCCTGGGGCTCCTCGCCGGATGCGCGCTGAAAGGCGACGTCCGGCGGGTCGAGCTCCAGGTGAGCGCGCTCAAGGCGGACGAGGCGCGCA